>DATEQW010000192.1:0-8008 GCA_035272245.1 Candidatus Sulfotelmatobacter sp.
TCCCATCGCTGGAAAAATGAGGCGCGCCCGTCGATGTGACCCCCGCGCCAGCCTCTCCTCCGAAAGTTTTCCATAAGTCCATTTTGCCAGTCTGGGTGTTGACGCGATAAACCTTGGCAGTCTTCGCGCTCCGGCTGGAGGCCGCATATAGCGATATTCCGTCCGGAAACCAACCGGCAACGTAGTAATTCGAATCCAGCCCGGGAATTGGATGAACACCGCTCCCATCCAGGGGCCAGATTCCCCATTTCCCGTCCGGCTGCAGCACCGCGGTGCTCCTGCCGTCTGGTGCAAGGTGCGTCCCGGAAACGCCTTCCGGCGTAATGGGCTTGGAATCGCCATTACTCAGATCAATCAGGTAGTCGCGCCGGCCATGTCCGTTTTCAATTCCGCTGGCCAGCAGATGTTTGCCATCAGGGAAGAAGCGAACGGCTCCGTAATCAACCGCGTCATGCGTCAACGTCTTGGACTGGCCGGCTCCCGTGGGTACCAGGCTTAGGGGTCCGCCTTTCGCCGGTCTCGTGATCACCCATTTCCCATCCGGAGAGATGGCTCCCGCCAGCCCCTCGCCGATCTTCGCGGGAGGCGACCCGTCCGTGTCGCGAAGGAACACGGTGTAGTTTGGCCCACCGCCGTTGCCTTCTTCTTCAAACAGAATTTTCCGGCCGTCTTGACTGATGTCGCGAGGAAGCGACCATCCGAACCAACCCAGTTCGCGCTCCTCTTTCCCTCCCGGTTCCAGCCCTCGTATTCCAATACGCTCCTGATGCCTTACCATCAGCGCCGTCCCGTTCCTCATGTCTTCCAGCCACACTCCACCGGGAACGTTCGTGATCGTCCTCACCTTGCCCGAGAGTGTTACCGCCCGAGGGTTTAAAGCACTTCCACTATCGCTGGATGTGAACCAGATCTCATCGCCAGTTGGGGACCATAGGACACCTTCCACAGATTCCCACCCGGAAGAAAGCTTTTTCTCTTTCTCTTTGCCATCGGCACCTATTATCGCTACCGAGCCTTCGTCGTCTCCCCCCTGATTCTCATGATCAGCGAAGGCCACCCACTTGCCGTCCGGAGAAATCTTCGGATCGCTAATCCAGCCAATGCTGTCAAACAGCACCTTGCCTATGGGATATTCCAGGCGCCAATGACTGTTTTCCGGAACGTAACGGACCACCGCCATGCTATCGCCGCTGGCGGACCAGTCCGCGTCCTGCACGTTATCCAACACCTCCCGCGGCGTGCCTCCGCTCAGTGGCAGGCGCGCCAGCGTTCCGCTCCGCGCATAGCCGCCGTAATGCACCGTATTCAGGCGAATTGCGAGCTCTCCACTCTTCGAAATCGATAGCAGCTCGGCATCTTTTAGACCCAGCTCGCGCGCCCCCGGATCATCTGTGCGAGATAAATAAAGCTGATCGTCGCCGCCATCCCAGGATGCGCTGTAAAGGATGCCGCCGTCGGGCGTGAATCTGGCATTCCCCATCGAACCCGTGCGAAACGTGATCTGCTTATACTCGGCCTGAGGCGAAGCGCCGCTGCCTCGGCCAAGCCACCAACCGAGAGCAAGCATCGCCAGCGCGATTGCAGCCACCCCCGCGATCGGAAGCAACAGCCTGCTCCGGGGCCGCGCACTTGCCACCGCCGTCACCCTCGTGCTCGTGCCGGAAATTCCCGTGAGATGTTCCAGGTCAAACGCAATGTCGCTGGCGGAATGGAATCTCTGCTCCGGATTTTTCTCCAGGCAGTGCTGCACGATCCGCTCCAGCGCCGGAGAAACATTGCGATTCGTTTCGCTCAAATCCGCGGGATCTTCTTTCAGAATCGCGCTCATGGTATCCGCCGCTGTCTCCCGATGGAAAGCGCGTTTGCCAGAGATCATTTCGTAGAGAATCGCCCCGAAGCTGAAGATGTCGGAGCGCGCATCCACGGCCGCGCCGCGCACCTGTTCCGGCGACATATACCCCGCAGTCCCCATCACCACGCCCGCTTCCGTGGCGTGCGTCATAGTGGGAAGTGATGTGTGGGCACCGGGTTCCGTCTGAGTCAACTTCGCCAGGCCGAAGTCCAGAATCTTGACCCGCCCGTCTTTCGTGAGAAATATATTTTCCGGCTTCAGGTCGCGATGGATGATTCCTTTGGCATGAGCCGCGCCCAGCCCATGCGCAATTTGCAGCGCATAATCCAAAGTCTTACGCACGGCAATCGCCCCGCTGCGGAGGCGCTCCCGCAGCGTCTCGCCCTCCAGCAATTCGGAGACTACGTAAGGCGCACCTTGATGGGTGCCAATATCGAATACCGCCAGAATGTTGGGATGGTTCAGCGCCGCAGTAGCCAGCGCCTCTTGTTCAAAACGGCGCAGCCGGTCGGCGTCCAGAGAGAGTGCTTGCGGCAAAACTTTGACCGCGACATCCCGCTTCAGCCGGGAGTCGCGGGCACGATACACTTCGCCCATGCCTCCCGCGCCTAACAGGCTGACGATTTCGTACGGCCCCAGTTTCGTGCCAGAGGTCAGGTTCATCGGTGGGGCGGATTATAACCTACGCAGGAATTGCAGCGGGCTATTTCTACTGATCCAGCAGCGCGAGGGCTTCGTCCGTCGTAAGGAATCTCGCTCCGAGCGCTTGCAGTTCAGCAGCCGTCCGTTGGCCGTCTTCCGCCTTCAACGTTTCAATCGCATCCTGAACCACAGATACGTGGCGGCCGCGATCCAGCAACCCCTTGGCGGCAAAACGAACGCAATATTCCGTCACGACGCCAAAGACTACGAATTCAATATCGTCTCCGAATTGCTTCAGCAATTTTGCGGCGTGCCGGCTTTCAAAGACGTCGAGGGTTTGTTTTTCCAGAAGAATCTGTTGGTATCGTGAAAGATCGCGCGGCAGCGTTGCCGAAGCCTCATTCGGGACGGTCACAACTTTGTCGGTCAGTGCTTCGGGAACAAATGCGGATCCTGGGGTACCTTTGATGCAATGCGGCGGGAACGTCTGGAATTCAGGATCGTCCTTCGTGTGGTAGCAGCCATGCGAAACAAGAAAGACACGGCCCTGTCGCGCGGCATTCGTGAGCTTTCGAATGTTCGGCAGCAATCGTTCAGCGCCCGGCACGTAAAGATTTCCGCCGGGCAGCATGAAGTCCGCCTGCGTATCAACTTCCCAGAAAACAACGTTGCGAGAAACCATGCCCTCCGCCGGATTCGTTTCCTAGGGCAAGCTTATAACAAAGTTTGCCAGCGATGGGATGGCCGTCAAGCTTTTGACTTTTTCGGCGTGAAACCAGGGAGGCGCCGCCTCTTCGGAGGAAGAGATCCGGATAATGTCAGTTCGCAAAGACCTTCCACGAATTCCGGCGTCAAACTATCGTGGCGGATCAGAAACCGCATGTAGATTGGACCGTAGAGCGAATCGAGAAGTAGATCCATGTCGACATTCTTGCGAAGTTGCCCGCGCAGAATGCCGCGCCGAAGGGTCGCGTAAGCTTCCCGGCGGCGTGGCATCATGAAGCGTTCCCGAAAAGCCGCAATGACATTTCTGTCACTTTGCCCGGCGGCAAGGATAGCGGAAACAATGCGGCCGCGGCGACTGCGAAATATCTTGATCAGCTGGCGCATCTGCTGGCTCATATCAGTACGCACAGAACCGGTATCGGGAAAGTGAAGTTTCCGCTTCGTGCTGCAGGCAAACGCGTCGGCGATGAGAGCGGCCTTATCGGGCCACCAGCGGTAAACGGTTGCTTTGCCGACGCCTGCATGGTCCGCCACGGATTCGATCGTCAGATCCGAAAAGCCCTTCTCCGCAAGGAGTTTCAACGTGCTGCGCAGGATGGCCAAGCGAGCTTCTTCACTCCGCGGACGCCCCGGAGCGCGCTTTTTTCTCGCCGGGTCACCACCCTTTTGAGCAGTAGGCTTCTGGCGCATGGTGTTACCCTATCATATAATCCTTCTATGGCTTTAGAATCCAATACGGGCAGTATCGAATCTAGAGCTAATCGATGGGTTCGCTCCGCAATCATGCAGGGACCCCTCCTCCTTAATTTATTCGAAACTTGCATTTGAACTCCGGTGCCTAACCGATGTGGATTGTTGCGTTAGCTCTAAGACGTCCCTACACCTTTATCGTGATGGCGCTCGTCATTATTATTCTGACGCCGATCACGATTTTGCGAACGCCTACTGATATTTTCCCTGACATCGATATTCCAGTGGTCTCCGTGGTTTGGTTCTACACGGGCATGTCGCCGCAAGACATGGCCGATCGCATCGTGGCCAATTCCGAGCGTGGCATTACTACCACCGTTAACGACATCGAGCACATGGAATCGCAGTCAGTGTACGGCCTAGGCGTCATCAAGGTTTTCTTCCGCCCCGGCACGAACGTGCAAGGAGCCATTGCGCAAATCACGGCCATCGGGCAAACCTCGGTGCGCAGTCTGCCCATCGGCACCACGCCCCCGTTAATCATTTCCTACAGCGCCTCGACTACGCCGATCATTCAACTTGGCCTGAGCAGTAAGACTTTGCCCGAGCAGCAGCTCTTCGATCTTGGTCAGAACTTCCTGCGTAACTATCTGGCTACAGTACCGGGAGCCGCTACTCCGTATCCCTACGGCGGCAAGATTCGTCAGATTCAGGTGGATCTGGATTTGCCAAAGTTGCAGTCTTACGGCCTCCAGCCCGTTGACATCGTCAACGCCGTCAACGCGCAGAACCTTGTTCTGCCCAGCGGCACCATCAAACTCGGCCCACTGGAATACAACGTAGAGATGAATGGAACGCCGCAGACCATCGCGGAATTGAACGACTTGCCGGTGAAGACCGTCAACGGTTCCACTTTATACATGCGGGATGTCGCGCACATCCGCGACGGCTTTTCGCCGCAGACGAACATCGTGCGTGCAGACGGGAACCGGGGCGCGCTGATGTCGATTTATAAGAACGGCAACGCATCCACGCTGCAGATCGTATCCGGGGTTAAGAATATTGTTCAACAGGCGGCGCAGGCGTTGCCGCCGGCTCTCAAGATCACATCGCTGTTTGACCAGTCCTTGTTCGTGCGCGCATCGATTGAGGGCGTACTGCGGGAGGGCCTGATTGCAGCTGCTCTCACCGCCGTGATGATCCTTATCTTTCTTGGCGATTGGCGCCCGACCATCGTCATCTCCATTTCGATTCCACTCTCGATTTTCGTGTCGATCATCCTCCTGGGCGCGATTGGGCAGACCATCAACATCATGACGCTAGGAGGATTAGCGCTCGCGGTCGGCATTCTGGTTGACGACGCCACGGTGGAAATCGAAAACATTGAGCGGAACCTGGCCATGGGCAAGGAGATGAAGCAGGCGATTCTTGACGGCGCGCAGCAGATCGCCGTGCCCGCTTTCGTGTCCACGCTTTCCATCTGCATCGTGTTTGTGCCCATGTTCTTTTTGACGGGCGTAGCGAAGTTCCTGTTCGTGCCGCTGGCCGAGGCCGTCAGCTTCGCCATGCTGGCAAGTTACCTGCTCTCGCGGACTCTTATTCCAACGCTGGTCATGTACATCATGCGCGGGCACGAACATCGCGCCGAAGCGCCAAAGTCATTCCTTGGCCGGTTTCAGCGCGGCTTCGAGCGGAAGTTTGAAGACTTCCGGCGTGGCTACGAACAGTTGCTGGAGACGACGCTCGAGCACCGCGGCATCTTCGTGCTTTGCTTCCTCGCTTTTTGTCTATTGTCGCTCGGACTGTTTTTCTTCCTGGGACAAGACTTCTTCCCGCAGGTGGACGCTGGCCTGCTGCGGCTGCATGTGCGGGCTCGGCCCGGCTTGCGCGTGGAAGAAACTGCGCGCTTGTGTGACGAAATCGAAGCTACGCTGCGCCAGGAGATTCCGAAGGGGCAATTGCAAACGATTCTGGATAATATCGGACTGCCAAATTCAGGAATCAATCAGTCTTACAGCTCGAACGGAACCATTGGCAGCAGCGATGCCGAGATTCTCATCGCGCTCGACCCGGAACATCACTTGCCCACCGCCGGGCTTACGAGGCATCTGCGCGAAGTTCTGCCGCGGCGCTTTCCGGGAACGGAGTTCTTCTTCCAGCCGGCCGATATCGTTACCCAGATTCTGAACTTCGGCCTGCCTGCTCCCATTGACGTGCAGATCATCGGTACCGACATGCAAAGCAGTTATGTCATCGCGCAGCAGATCGCCAACAAAATGCGCCATATTCCCGGTACCGCCGATGTGCACGTCCAACAGTTGCTTGATCTACCCACGCTGCACATGGATATTGACCGCACTCGCGCGACGCAAGTCGGCATCACAGCAGGCAACGTGGCGCAGAGCGTTCTGGTTTCGCTGAGCGGCAGCTTTCAGACTTCACCAAATTTTTGGCTAAACCCGAAGAACGAAGTTACCTACCAGATGGCGGTGCAGGCCCCGCAATACCGCATGACCAGCATGCAGGACCTGATGACAATCCCGGTAACTTCGCCTGAGGGACCGCAATTACTGAGCAATCTTGTCCAGGTGTATCCGGTATCGCGGGCGGCCACGGTAAGTCACTGGAACGTGGCTCCCGTAATTGACGTTTACGCTAGTACGCAGGGTCGCGATCTGGGCGCCGTGGCCGCGGATACGGACAAAGTACTCCAGACATTCGATGGTCATTTGCCGCGCGGCACTCGCATCGTGGTGCGCGGGCAGGTCGCCACCATGCGCTCGTCATTTTTCGGTCTCGGTGTAGGATTGGTTGGCGCGATTCTTCTGGTTTATTTGCTCATCGTTATCAACTTTCAGTCCTGGCTCGATCCCTTCATCATTATCGCCGCGCTGCCGGGAGCGCTCGCGGGGATTTGCTGGTTCCTGTTGCTGACGCGAACTACCCTGAGTGTGCCCTCGCTCACCGGAGCGGTCATGTGCATGGGCGTGGCCACGGCGAATTCCATCCTGATGGTGAGTTTTGCGCGAGAGCAGCTCGATGAAGGCATTCCCGCCGCGAAAGCGGCTGTCGCTGCCGGATACACGCGTATGCGTCCGGTGCTGATGACGGCGCTGGCTATGATCATCGGTATGGTGCCGATGGCGCTTGGTTTTGGAGAAGGTGGCGAGCAGAACGCCCCGCTGGGCCGAGCCGTCATCGGCGGATTGCTATTTGCCACGGTTGCCACTTTGTTCTTCGTGCCCAGCGTATTCGCTATCTTCCATGGCCGCCGGGAGGCGAAGCGGGCACGAGGGCAGGCTTAAGAGTTTTCGGAGAATCGGGGTTCGAGCATGACTGCAGAAGGCAAGTCTAATTCTATGGCGGATGAACAGCGGCCCTCACCGGACGCCAGTGCTCCACAATCGCCGCAAGAGCAAGGCAAAGAGCATTATGCTCTAGGCACTCAAGCTCAGCGGGATGAGGAGATCGAAGCGATCCGGCAGCATTCCCGGCATCAGCCGCCCGGAATTCAGAAACCTCCTGAGCTTCCACCCGCGCCGCCGCGCAAGGCTTTAACGCTGGTGGGAATCGCGCTGCTGTTGCTGCTGGCGGCCGGTGGTTTCACCATGTTGTCGCGGATGAGTCACGAGCGCGCTCTGGCCAACGAAACCGAGCGCGAGACGGTGCCCACCGTCGCCGTGGTAAATCCTGTGTCGGAAAAGCCCGACGAAGATTTGATCCTCCCAGGCTCGCTGTTGGCCTATGAAGAGTCTCCCATTTATGCCCGCACCAGCGGCTACCTGGTGCGCTGGTACAAAGACATCGGGAGCCGCGTAACCAAAGGCGAGTTGCTGGCCAAGATTGATACGCCTGAAGTTGATCAGGAATTGAACCAGAGCCGGGCGGCGCGTCAGCAGATTGTCGCTCAAATGGAGCTCGCGAAAATTACCGCTGACCGCTGGCAAAACCTTCTCAAGACGGACTCCGTCTCCGCTCAGGAAGTGGACCAGAACACGAGCGGCTACAAGCAGGCGCAGGCCAACCTGGCTGCCGCCGATGCCAACGTGCGCCGCCTCGAACAGCTGGAAGGATTCAAAGAGGTCTACGCGCCGTTTA
>DATEQW010000193.1:0-7147 GCA_035272245.1 Candidatus Sulfotelmatobacter sp.
GCATCCGCGGGCTTGTTGCGGAAGGCGATGCCGAGCCCCAGCGCAAGCAACAATGGAAACACGAATACCCAGAAGACGACTTCCGGTTCGCGCTTCAACTCCAGCATGCGGGCCATCAGGAGATGGAGGTAGCCGGACCACCGGCCATTCTTCTTCGGTGGACGATTCCGCGAGGCGGGCGCTTTTGTCTCAGGAGTTTGCTGTGCAATCGCCATGAACTTATTCTTGTAATTTATTCTTCGCGCAAATGCCGGCCCGTCAGCCGCACGAACACATCTTCCAGACTGGCCTGACGCGTGGTCAGATGCTGCAGCTGGCTTCCCTGCTTTCCCACCGCTTCCAACAACGCCGGAATCGCCAAATGCGGCTCCTTCACATTGAGTGACAGCATGCCATCATCCTCGCGGACCGACTCGACACTGGGCAGCGTACGCCATAGGTCGAGGGCTGCGCCGTCAGAATTTCCGCTGACGGCGAACTCCACCACATGATGTCCGCCCAGCCGCTCGATCAGATCTGCGGGCGAACCCTCGGCGATGATCTGACCGTAATCGACGATGGCCAGCCGGTCGCACAGGCGCTCGGCTTCATCCATGTAATGCGTGGTAAGAAGGACGGTGCCGCCTTGGCGTTGAAACTCGCGAATAATATCCCAAAGTTGGCGCCGGCTCTGCGGATCCAGGCCCGTGGTGGGCTCGTCCAGAAAAAGAATTTTCGGATTGCACACCAAGGCCGTGGCCACCGCCAGACGCTGCCTCTGCCCTCCAGAAAGCTTTCCCACCCATGCATCGGCTTTTTCCGTAAGCTGCAACTCCTCAAGCACCTCATCGGACGAGCGCGGCTCGCGATAGAAGCTGGCAAATAATTCTATGGTTTCACGCACGGAGAGCTTCTCGGAAAGCCGCGTCTCCTGCAGCGAAATACCCAGCCACTCGCGCATTTCGCGCGCGTTCTCCCGCCAGGAGTGGCCGAAGATCGATACTTCGCCGGAAGTCGGCTCGAGCAGTCCTTCGAGGATTTCAATGGTCGTGGTCTTCCCTGCTCCGTTCGGCCCGAGGAGGCCAAAACATTCACCGGTCTGAATCTCAAGGTTCAAGCCGCGCACCGCCTCGACCTTACCGTCGTAGGTCTTGCGCAGATCGCGACATTGGATGGCGACAGCCACGCAGGCATTCTAACGGATTGATCCTTGTGCCTGCGGCTTATCGCGTTGCCGTAATTTCGTTCGGCCCGCTGGGCGGTTCAGGCAAGTCTGGCGGCGGCATCATGGGTGGAGGAGTAGCTCCGTTTGCCGGCTTGGGCACATCTTGTTGATCCTCGCCCGGACGACGAAGGCTGGGAGCAGTCGCGGGACGCTGGTCGGGTTCTTTTTCCTTCTTCGCTTCTTTGTCCTTGTCCGGCTGTAAAACAACTTCCCTGTCGGTGCGTACGATCTTTTCGCCGTCCACTTTCATGGTCTCGACGCGGACTACTTCATCGCCCACGAAGCGCACGAAATCCACGTCGGCCGGAGCTTCGCCGTAAATCCATTCCTCGTAGTCCGTTTCGCCGGCACGCTCGCGCACTTTTTTCGGGGGCTTGCCTTTGGCATGGAGCACCATCTCCTGATTCATGCCCACGAGCACGTGATGCGCCTGGATCGCCGCCTTCGCCTTCGGCGGAACTGTATCCAGATACGCCTGTTCTTTGTTGCGCGCGTTGAAGTCGAGCGCTGGATACAGCAGACTGCGCAACTGAGCGGCCGTCATCTCGGGAACATACTTATCGAAATAGACGTCCAGATATGAGCCGTGAGGATTCGATTGCGGTGCATTCGCTCCCGTGGTGAGTGGTCCGTTGGCACCGGAAATCTCCACTCTTTGGTACCACTTCTGTCTGCGAATCGGGCCGCCGTTAAGCTCGAAATGAATGTGATCGTTCTTGATCTGAACAAAAGAAATATGCGCGGGATCTCCCGGCTTCACTGCTGGCCCCCAAAGATTGAGCGCCTGCTGCAACTCTTCGCCGTTCGGTGTGACAACGCCCTGTTTCAGTTGCAGGCCTTTCGTGCCCATGGGGAAAGAGGTTCGCGCATACACCAACTGGGTTTCAAAATCGCGGATGATCTCATAGCGCGTTTGCTTCGATATATGCGGTGCATTGGGAGCAATGGGTGGAGCGGAGGATTGAACGGGAGAGGATTGGGTGCCTCGAACGGCATCGGGAGGTTGAGGCTGAGAAGAGGGAGTCGCGGTCTGCGCTCTGCTGTTCTCACTAGAAAGGATAGCCGCGGCGGCAACAACGAGGAAAACTGCTAGAAGCGCCCTGCCAAGAATACGGTCCATAACCTACCCCAGGCCGAACAATTTAGTTCATTATAGCGCTGGACGCGGACCGTGGAGGCAAAAAGCATCCCCCGGCAAATCCCCTCGCAAATCGACCTTCTGGCGCGGATTTAGCTGAATTTTGAATTGACACCAATATATGTTTGGGGCAAACTTTCCGCACTCGCTTTTACGCCACTTTGTCCAGTGCCGGTTTTTTGATCCGGGGATCCTGAATTCGTTACGATCGAGTGAGATTAGTCAGTTGCCGCCTCCACCTGCCTCCGAACCCGATCTCCACGGGCGTCTGCCGTTTGTATCCCACGGTTCCGCTGGTCTTGAACCGAACCAGGACCCCAGCGCGAAGACTCTGCTGACGGTCCTGCGCAACGCGTTGGCGACTGGTGGTCATTCTCCGGAAGCAATATTGCGTGCGATTGCCGATACGGCGCGAATTCTAACCGGAGCGAACGGAACCGCAATCGCCCTGCGGACTGACGGTGTGGTGGTGTGCCGGGCACGAAGCGGCGAGATCGCCCCGGAATTGGGCGCTTTGCTGAATGTGGATTCGGGTTTTTCGGGCGAGTGCTTCCGTTTATCCAGAGTGCTTCGCTGTGAGAATACGGAAAGCGACAACCGGGTGGAACCAGAGGTTTGCCGTACCCTTGGGATACGCTCGATCGCCGCCGTGCCCTTGCGCGGTGCGGAGGGAACGTTCGGGATCATCGAAGCGTTCTCGAGTCAGCCTGGGGCGTTTGCCCAGGAGCAAGTCAACTCTCTGAAGGATTTGGGAGAGATCGCCGAAGCCGCCCACCTGCAGGAATGCAGGGCGAAGACTTCAACTCCTGCTCAAGCCAGCAGGCCGGTAATCGTGACGGCTTCGACAACCCGCTCAGAAAGACCTTCGCCTGCTCTGCTGAAGGAAGCGATTCCGAAGACGAAACGCCGTTCCTGGATTTTGGGTGGGGCTGTGGCTGTGGTGGTGATGGCGCTGGCTTCCGCCGTCGTCTGGTGGACTTGGCATGAACCGGTCGGGGAGTCTGCTGCAAGCCAACCGACGGCGCGGGCGCACACGACGCTGAAGGATACCTCCGGCGCCGCCGGAGCAGGTGTGCTCCCTTTGAAACCTTCACCCACAATGAGCAATGAGAAGGCTGACAGGGCACGGACGAATGGGGTGGTGCGAAATGCGGCCAGCATTCAACCCGTGGACGACGCAGAGGTCATGCGCAGGCTGAGTGCCCCGCCGAAAAACATTATTCTCCCGGCCGCGCCTCGGGAATCGCCACCACGATCTTTGGCCGCCGCTTTGCCGGTTGAACCCCCTGTAGTGGTTCCAGGTACAACCGGGAATGACGAGCCGTTGGCAAATATAGTTTCCGCCCCCACCCCTTTGCCAAGACTAGAGATCAATATCTCCCAAGGAGTGAAGGAAGCGAATATCGTCCACCAGGTTGCGCCGGTATATCCGCCGGGAGCGTTGGCCCGACGTATCGAAGGGGCGGTAAATCTGGAGGTTTCGATCGCCGAGGATGGAACGATTGCAGCAGTGAAAGTTCTTCGCGGACAGCCGCTGTTAGCGGAGGCCGCGGTGGCAGCGGTCCGCCAATGGCGCTACACACCGCCTTTGCTGAATGGCAAGCCGATCGCAGTGCAGAAGGAGATCACGGTCGACTTCAAGCTTCATTGAAGTGAAGCTGGTGATCTGGAAATGTTGACGCTTAGGGAGCACTGGCTCCGGACACATCGCTCAGACGCTCTCCGGACCGCGCTTTTTGTGCTGCTGGCACTTCTTCATGATGGCCGAGCGGAGCCGGCTGCGAAGATCTTCGGGCAACTCGTAGAGTTGTGAATCGCGATAAATCTCGATGGTCTTCTTGGTAGTGTCGCAGACTACATAGCAGTTGTGGCACCAAGACAGGTGGTTCTCCAACTCGACTTTTGTAGGTTCGTCGAGGACGCCGTCCAAATAATTGGTCAGCTCGTGTAGAAATTCAGAGCATTTCACTGTTTGCCATCTCCACTCTCGCGTTTCTGGAAATATCGCCCTAACCGCTCCCGAAGCTGCAGTCGCGCACGCAGCAGCCGCGACTTTACCGCGGGGACACTTAATTCCAGCGCCGCCGCGGTTTCTTCGGTGGACAATCCTTCCACGTCCCTCAGTACGAACACGGTCCGAAAGCCCGGGGGAAGGCCCTGGATCGTCTTACTCAAAATCTCCTGCAACTCGCCCTGCGTATACTGCTGCTCTGGATTCGGGCTCCAATCCGCAATCTCACGCGGAAGCGAGTCGTCTTCCGTTTTGATGTCCTCATCCAGCGAAACGGTGCGCTCGGGCTTCTTGCGGCGCAACTTCATCAACGCTTCGTTGACGGCGATGCGCACCAGCCAGGTATAAAATTTTGACTGCTCCTGGAATTTCGCCAGGTTGCTGTACGCCTTCAGAAACGCTTCCTGCACCACATCTTCCGCATCTTCGCGGTTTTGCGTGATGTGTTGCGCGATCCGAAAAACGTTACGGTCGTACCGGCGCACCAACTCTTCAAATGCCGAGTCGTCGCCTTGCTTGGCGGCCCGCACCAGTGTCAGCTCATCACTGACAGGCCCCTCTAGTTTGTTTTGGATGGCTCCCATTCTCTCGACGATGCAGTATTTTGATTGCGACTCACAAAATTGCGGCACACCAAGGTAATGATCATTCTACTTGGGAAGGTGTAGATTTGCCCAATCGCGGGCTGACGCTGACCCAGGGTTACTTGCCCGCTCAGATTACGGCATGATCTCGAGCGCCCGTTACACTCGTTCAGTCTGGAACAGCGAACATCCCACGCATGACACCCGGTGTCAAGATACTAATCCTGCAGCGGCGATCGGGCTTTTACCGCCGAGAGATTTGCGTTAGAGTCGAAGTTCGCGGTCACGCGGTCGAACAGGTACCGAAGTACTCTGGGACCGTCCCACAAGTGCCGTATAATCAGCATTTAGGGGCGTCGTACGACCGCGGGTACCGGGCAGGCGCAATTCTCAGAGGAAAACGGTCTTCAGCATGGCGGAACGGAACCAGAATCAGGGACAAGAGATCGAGCAGATTGTGGCGCGCGCCGTGTCTCAAGCCCTTCAGGATCAGATTCCAAAATTGCAGGAGCAGATTGCGCAGCGTGTGATGGAGGCATTGCCCGCTACGGAAGGCGAAGCTCCCGGCGCTCCGCGAGAAAGCTCTGGCGCGCTAGTTCCTGCAGTCGCAAGTATTCATGCAGGCTCCACGCAAAAAGAAATTCTGCGGGCTTTGTTGGACGCAGGCAGCGAGCACTGTTCTCGCATCGCACTATTTGTGGTGAAAGCAGGCGCGGCTTCCGGCTGGCAATCTCGCGGCTTCGGCGATGAGGAAGCGGTCAAGGATTTTCCGCTCGACTTGAATGCCGGGCCGGTGGCCCACACTTATCAGAATCGAGTAGCGACGCCGGGAAATATCGCGGAGATGGGCCGACAATTTGTCGGGCAATTTGGCAGTCCGGCGAATGAGCAGGTGCTGGTGCTGCCGCTCGCGCTCAAGGATAAAGTGGCTGCCCTGGTTTATGCCGACGGCGGCGACAGCGGCAAACTGAGCTCCGATTCCCTGGAATTGCTGGTGCTCGCCACCAGCGCCTGGCTGGAAGTAATTTCGCTGCGCAAGCAAGCGGCCACCCGAGAAGATGGCGATGCGGGAGCTGCGGTCGAGAGATCCGCTCCACCGGTGCAGACCGTTTCTTCGTTTTCCGATCCTTTCGCTGCGCACGCTCCCAAGCATGTTCCGGCTCACCGTGTGCCGGAGCCCGAACCTGCCGCCGAAGTTGTTGAAGTGGCTTCGGCACATGCGGCCAGCGCTGCTGCACCGGCCGCCGCTACTGATCCTTTGGCTGGACTTTCTCCCGCGGATGCCGACATTCATCGTAAAGCGCAACGCTTCGCGCGTCTGCTGGTGGATGAAATCAAGCTTTACAACCAGGCAAAGGTTGCAGAAGGCCGGCGCAACAAGGATCTATACGACCGGTTGAAGGAAGACATCGACAAGAGCCGCGGCACGTTCCACAAGCGCTATGGCAGCACGGTCGCGGCCAGCGGGGATTATTTTCAGAACGAACTGGTTCGCAGTCTGGCGGAAGACGACGTCTCCATCATGGGGGCGAATTTCCGCCGTTAATTTTTGAGTTTCTCTGGCAGTCGCGTCGACGCGAAAAGTTAAAAGTGGTTCGATCAGGTTCCAAGGTTGGGTGGGTAATCGCAGCTGCAGTCCTCTGTAGCTTGTATGGCGCTCTGCCGGCTTCGGCAGAAGTGCCTTCATCTTTTTCGTCCGCTTCACTCCAGGATCAAGCGGTCCCTTCCGCGGAGAAGCCGGCTCAAGCTGCGCCGGCCGCGGCAACCGATAGCACTCCGAAAAAAAATCCGGCCAAGAAAGCATCGACCAGCAAGAAAAGTTCCGCGAGAAGCACCAAGCATCACTATGTCAATGCCCGGAAGCCGCGCACAGTTTCTCCGCGCGTCCGGCGCATGCGGCAGGCTTTCGTCGCATCGACCAGCTTGCGGCCCATGGCGGAGCAGCTCTTGCAGGATCGTTCGACGCCCGCCTACGCCGGCGTGCAGGCCTACGCCTTGGCCCATGCCAAGGAAGATGCTGGAGCGTTGGCTTGGCTCGTACTCGGTTATGCGCATGTGTTGGATAAAGACTATGGCAAAGCGATCGACCCTCTGAACCGCGCCAAGCTCCACGCGGGAGATCTGGGCGATTACGTCGCGTATTATCTAGGAACTTCCTACCTGGAAACCGGACACACGGCAGAAGCCTTGGCGAATTTGGCGGACTTCGC
>DATEQW010000194.1:0-7222 GCA_035272245.1 Candidatus Sulfotelmatobacter sp.
GAGCATGGTCAATTTCGTTCCTGGTCGCGTTACGAAGCTCCGGCCGATATTTTCTGGGACGATCAGAAATATCGCGGCGAAGCTTACGCGGCATTTGCCTGGGCGGTTTACATCGCGGAAGTCACTGTCGATCTCACGACCTATGGTGTATCGGTGAACGATTTCGTCGCGCTCCAGGAAGTTGGCAGAGTGCTACACCCCCTTCTGGCGCGAGGACAAATCATCGGCGGCGTGGCCCAAGGAATCGGATTCAGCCTTTATGAAAAAGTAGTTTGGCAGAACGGCCGCATGCAGAACGGCCAGATGACGAACTATATTATGCCGACTTCCGCCGACCTCCCGCCCATTCGCGTCTTCTTTGAAGAATTGGGCAATGTTTACGGAGCATACGGCGCCAAGGGCATCGGTGAGCTTCCCATGGATGGTCCGGCCCCGGCGATCGTGAATGCCGTGGTGGACGCGCTCGGGATTCCTTTCGATTCAGTTCCTCTGCTTCCGGAAGACATCATGGATCAACTCGCTTCTTCGTCCCAGCTCAGCGGGGCGAGCGCCGGAGGCGGAGATCGATGAGTGATTCTCGCGAGGGCCACTCGAGAGCTGAGATTTCGTTCGTGGTTAACGGCGAGCCGAAGACGGTGTGGGCTTATCCGATGGAACGTCTGCTCGACGTGTTGCGGCATCAACTCCAATTGACCGGCGCGAAGGAAGGTTGCGGAGAGGGCGAATGTGGTTCGTGCGCGGTGCTGATGGATGGCGCCCTTGTAAACAGCTGCCTCGTGCCAGTTCTTCAGGCTCGAGGGTCTAACATTGTTACGATCGAAGGACTGGCGGCGGGAGAAACCTTGCACGCCCTGCAGGAAGCATTTTTGGAATGCGGCGGTGCACAGTGCGGCATCTGCACGCCGGGAATGATTCTGGCAGCGGTTCATTTGTTAGATCGAAAGCCTGAACCGACGATCGACGAAATTCGAGAGGGCCTCTCCGGCAATCTCTGTCGTTGTACCGGTTATAGCCAGATCATTGAAGCCGTGGCCGAGGCGGCGCGCCGCAGGACGCATGCATGAGATCGAATCCCTCTGACTACGAAATGGTCGCGCCCAACAACTTGCGCGCCGTGGTTTCGCTGCTGGCGCAGGAACCGGGCATGTGGCTTCCCATCGCTGGGGGCACAGACGTCATGGTGCAGTATGCGGCTGGCAAGCTTGCCGTGCGCAAACTGGTCAGCATTTGGAACCTTCCCGAGTTGCGTGGTATCGAAGTCGCAGGTGACGAGATTCGGATTGGCGCCGGATGCACTTATACGGACCTCCGCGGGCACGAGATTGTCGGGCGCGAATTTGCTCTCTTGTCGAATGCCACTGGTTGGACGGGCGGAATCGCCAACCAGAATCGTGGAACGATTGGCGGAAATATCGTGAATGCATCCCCTGCTGCGGACTCGCTGCCTGCGCTGCTGGTCTACGATGCGGAGTTGATTTTAGTATCACTGCGTGGTGAGCGCCGCCTGCCTTATCCACGCTTTCACGCCGGCTACAAGAAAACGCTGCTGGCGCCTGACGAATTGATTCAAACCATCTGTCTGCCCCGAAGATTTTCAACATATTTCAGTCATGCCCGCAAAGTCGGGGCCCGGAACGCCCAGGCGATCTCCAAAGTGTGCATCGCAGCGCTGGGCCGCGTTAAAGATGGTGTGGTCGAAGATGTCCGCATTGCTCTGGGAAGTGTGGCGCCCGTTCCGATTCGTCTCACGGAAACCGAACAAGCCGTGGAGGGAAAGGCGATCGATTCCGATCTGTTTCTCTTGGCGAGAAAGGCCGCAGCGGCCGAAATCCGGCCGATTGACGATATTCGATCCTCCGCCAGGTATCGCGCCACCGTCGCGGGCAATCTTGTGGTTGATTTTTTGAATCGGCTGCGTTCGACATTCGCCGAAGGCGACGGGTCGAAGGATGTTCTGACGCGATGGAATCATCTTCCGTCCGACCAAGCCGCAAAGATCATTCTGCCTTGTTGTGGGTCGATGGCTTGGGCTCGAGAGATGGTGGCGCGAAGACCGTTTGCAGACGATGCAGCGCTGCTTGCCGCTTCGAGCGAAGTCTGGCGCGGTTTATCACAGTCTGACTGGATGGAAGCGTTCCAGAGTCATCCGCGAATCGGCGAGTCGCGTCCGGCGATTCCGCTCTCGACCCCGTCTGCACCCTCCCGGTCTGTAGAATGGTCGGCGCAAGAACAACAGAAGGTAGGCGATGCCGACCAAGCCGTGAAGATTGCTCTGGCTGATGCGAATCGAGAATACGAGCGCCAGTTTGATCGTATCTTTATTGTCTGCGCCACAGGCAAATCGGCGGCGGAGATGCTAGAGATTCTGCAGCGACGTTTGACCAATGACGCGGACACTGAACTTCACGAAGCAGCCGAGCAGCAGAGGCAGATCATGCAGATCCGGTTAAGGAAATGGCTCCAGAAATGAAACGCATTTCAACTCACATTCTGGACGTCGCTCGTGGAAAGCCCGCCACGGAAGTGCCGGTGCGGCTGGAGAGGCACGACACCGGTGCAAGTTGGCGACTGCTGAACTCGGCGCGCACCGATCAGGACGGCAGATGTGGTCAGTTGCTGCCGGAAGGCGAGGAGTTCGGCGCGGGGATTTACCGTTTGATTTTTGATGTCGCGAGTTATTACCGAGCCCAGAATATCGACACGCTGTATCCAGTGGTGGAAGTTACGTTTCAGGCTCGAGCAGGCGAATCGACTTTTCACGTTCCTCTGCTCCTGAGTCCGAATGGATATACGACGTACCGGGGAACCTGAGCTCGAGCGCCTTTCCCACGATGGAGTTTACAAAGTGACATCGTCAATCCGCGAATGGCTGAACCTGCTGGTGCGCTGGCTTCATGTTTTTGCAGCCATCATGTGGGTCGGCCAAACTTACTACTTCACCTGGCTGGACGGCCAATTTACCAGGCTCGCGAAGAATGTAGCAACGGACGGCACCGCCCCGTCGATATGGATGGTCCACAGTGGCGGCTTCTACACTGTCGACAAACAGCAGTCCTTAAAGGTGGCGCCGGACCAAGTTCGATGGTTTCGTTGGGAAGCGTTAATGACCTGGCTGAGCGGGATGGTGCTGCTTGTTCTCGTCTACTATTCCAGCAGTGGGCTCATCGATCCCGATATTGCAGAGATTTCGCAAGCGCGTGGAATCGCGATTGGATTGGCTGTATTGGTTGTTGGTTGGGTCGTGTACGACTTGGCGGTGCGATCCTCTCTGGGCAAGTCGGGGACTCTGTTTGCCGCATTCTCGTTGCTGATGATCGCCCTGCTCGCATACGGATTGTCCCACGTGTTCAGCGCGCGCGCGGCCTACATCCACGTCGGGGCAGTGCTCGGAACGATTATGACCGCCAACGTCTGGTTTCGAATTCTGCCGTCGCAGCGCAAAATGGTTGCGGCCGCGGCCGCCGGGAAAACCTTCGATGCTTCACTCGGCGCTCAAGCTAAGCTGCGTTCCAAGCACAACACCTTCATGGCCGTTCCCGTGGTCTTCATCATGATCAGCAATCACTTTCCTGTTGCAACCTACGGGAACACGTACGGCTGGGAGATCCTCGTCGTCCTCGTTCTTCTCGGCTGGGGAGCGGCGAAAGTGATTCGTGAAGCCTAGGCATTTAGCAAGTTTGTCGAGTAACGGAATCCAGTGCCAACGCCAGTGACCCTAAATCGCGCACAAGTAGTGATCGATCGATGCCTAAGGCTCGCTCGTTTTAGCGAAGACCAGGACAGCACCCGCCGCACTTTCCTGTCGCCGCCGATGCACGATTGCCACCAGGAAATTGCTAGATGGATGGAGCCGCTCGGGATCAGCTTCAGAATCGATGCCGCTGGAAACTTCCACGCGGTCTATCCGGCCACGAAGCCAGATGCTCCAAGGCTGCTGATCGGATCACACCTTGATACCGTTCCCAACGCCGGTGCTTATGACGGCGTCCTCGGCGTTGTGCTTGCGATTTCGTTGCTGGAGGAGCTGCAAGGACGAAGACTTCCCTTCGGCCTCGAGGTGGTTGGCTTTTCCGAGGAGGAAGGAGTACGCTTCGGCACTCCGTTTATCGGCAGCCGTGCGTTGGTGGGAACACTCGATGAAAAACTTTTGAACGTTTGCGATGCGCAAGGGATATCCGTCCGGGAAGCGATCGCGAATTTTGGGTTGAATCCCAAGGAGATTGCTCAAGCTGAGTTGGGGAGAAATATTCTGGGCTACCTCGAGTTTCACATAGAACAGGGTCCTGTGCTGGAGAGCCTTAATCAACCACTCGCCGCAGTGGAGGCGATTGCCGGCCAAAGCCGGCTTCAGTTCGCGTTTCTCGGTCGTGGGAATCACGCTGGCACAACGCCCATGCCGCTTCGCTATGATGCCATTGCAGGCGCGGCGGAGTGGATCAGTGCTGTGGAACGAATCGCTCAATCCTCTCCTGGTTTAGTTGCGACTGTTGGCAAGGTCGAAGCAAGACCGGGAGCGGCGAACGTAATCGCCGGCGAGGCGCGGCTCACGCTGGACGTTCGTCACGGCTCCGACGACGCTCGACTTCGCGCCGTCGAGGATCTTGTTCGCCAAGCATACGAAATCTCCGCACGCCGCGGACTATCCGTACGGGAGAATACGTTGTTGAATCAGCCCGCAGTCGCGTTGGATCCGTTCCTTACCGGCGAAATAGAAAAGGCAATCCTAAAGACCGGGTGCAAGCCGCATCGAATGGTGAGCGGTGCGGGGCACGATGCCATGATTCTTGGAAAAAAAATTCCCGCTGCGATGATTTTCTTGCGTACGCCCGACGGCATTAGCCATGACCCGGCGGAATCAGTTGCCGTTGAAGACGTCGAAAGGGCCATCCAGTGCGGATTGCATCTTCTCGATCACCTCGCTACTTCACCGGAATTTACAAAAGGATAAATCGTGCATAATCTCGGCCGCACACGAAGTTCCCAACAACCGAATCATCTGTTGCTGACGGCAGACACTTTTGTGCGGACCACTCTGCCGGGAATGAAGGCATGCTCCGCGATCGTGCAAATCGGCCCCGCGTTGGGGGCGCAGTTCACGCAGTACACCGCCGAATTTGAAGCAGGAGGAGAACTGGGCGGAACATCAGCACAGCGTTTTATTTTCATCATCGAAGGCGGCGTGAAGTTGGAGGTCAAAGGCAAATCGAAACAACTCGAAGCGCGGGGATACGCCTATCTCCCCGCGGGATTCCAGCATCGAGTAGTGGCTCAGAAAGCCAGCCGCCTGGCCGTCATCGAGAAGGATTATCAAGAACTCCATGCGGTGAAAGCCCCAAGTTTGATTGTTTCGAGCGAAGACGCCGTCTCCTCGCATCCGCTCAATGATGATCCCGGCCTGCAAGTCAAATGTTTACTTCCCGATGAAATAAGCTTCGATTTCGCGGTGAATACCATGGTCTACCAGCCCGGAGCCGCGCTGAGCATGGTCGAAATGCACGTGATGGAACATGGGCTCATCATGCTTGAAGGCGGTGGAATTTACCGCCTCGGCGATTCCTGGTATCCCGTGACGGCCGGAGATTTCATATGGATGGGGCCGTGGTGTCCGCAGTGGTTTGGAGCGATCGGCAAGGTGCCGGCAAAGTATCTTATCTATAAGAACTGGAACCGGCATCCGCTCGCCAGCGCAACGCGATGACTCCTACGATCGACCGAGATCGGCTGCTTTCCGAGATCGAAGCTCTGGGATCCATTTCCGAAGCCGAGCCTCCCGTCGTAACTCGAATTGTTTTCAGTGCCTCCGATCTCAAGGCTCGCGCGTGGATGAAAGCCCGCTGCGAGGAAGCCGGGCTCACGGTGCGCGAGGACGCCGTGGGAAATACTTTCGCTCGCTGGGATGGTTCAGAGCCGGGTGCCCCAGCCGTCGGCACGGGCTCGCACATCGACGCCATTCCGAACGCAGGAAAATACGATGGCGTCGTCGGAGCCCTGGGAGGCCTGGAAGCGATACGAGTTTTGCGGGAAAGCGGATTTCGTCCAAGGCACTCGATTGAACTGCTGATCTTTACTTCCGAAGAACCAACACGTTTTGGAATCGGGTGTCTTGGAAGCAGGCTGCTCTCCGGCACTCTTCCCGGCGATGCGGCAGGCAAGCTTAAGGACGACGGAGGGGCAACTCTCGAAGAGGTGCGCAAGGGAGCGGGCTTCAACGGCGACCTCGAACAAGTGAAGTTGCAGAGTGGCCATTACAAAGCGTTCATCGAGTTGCATATCGAACAAGGACCGTTGTTGGAGCGTCAGCAAATTCCTCTCGGCATCGTCACGAAAATCGCAGCGCCGGCGAGTCTGCGGGTTTTGATCGAGGGCTCGGGCGGACACGCCGGTGGAGTTTTGATGCCCGATCGTCGCGATGCTCTTTGCGCCGCGGCGGAATTAATTCTCGCGATTGAGAACGCGGCACGGACTACCGGAGCCATCGATACGGTGGCAACGGTTGGGATCTGCGAGGTATTTCCCGGCGCCGTGAATAGCATTCCCAGCCGGGTTCACCTGAGCGTGGACATTCGCGATACGGATCTTCAGCGGCGCGACAAAGTGATGCAAACGATGGAAGCTACATGCCAGTCGATTTCAGCCAAGAGGCAAGTATCGATTCACGCTGAGTTGCTGAATGCCGACGCACCCGCGGACTGTGCTCCCGCGATCGTCGAAGCGCTTTCGCATTCGTGCCGAAAGCACGACCAAAAATTTATTCCGATGGTCAGCCGCGCCTATCACGACTCGCTTTTCATGGCGCGCATTGCTCCGGTCGCGATGTTGTTCATCCCTTGCCGCAACGGATACAGCCACCGTCCAGACGAGTACGCATCTCCAGAAGATATTGCTCGAGGAACGCTCGTGCTCGCCGAGACACTCGCAACCTTGTCCGAGTGACACTGCCACAACATTATTCACGATGCCGAGTGTCTGCTCACTTTGTTTTAAGCGATTCGCGGACCCGCGCGTAGCCAGGCTTTATCGCGGAATAGATGAAATCAATGCGCTCCTTGTAGGGCAAGAAGGCGCTCTTCATGGCATTGATCGTGAGCCTCTCGAAGTCGTCCAGCGCTAGCCCGAATGTCTCCGCGGCCGCTTCGAATTCCTTGGTCATGGTGGTGTTGCTCATCAAACGATTATCCGTGTTCAGCGTGACGCGGAATTTCTCCTGATAAAGAATCTTGAA
>DATEQW010000195.1:0-5717 GCA_035272245.1 Candidatus Sulfotelmatobacter sp.
ATGATCACGGTGGGCTTGCCGGAACCGGCTTTCGCTTTGGCATTCTCCAGCGCCTCGACCACCTGCTTCATGTCGTGGCCGTTGATGGTGAGGACTTCCCATCCGAAGCTGCGATATTTTTCTTCGAGCGGCTCGACGTTCATCACGTCTTTCACCCAGCCATCGATCTGGAGACGGTTGCGATCTACGATGCCGATCAGGTTGTCGAGCTTGAAGTGGCCCGCTTCCATGGCCGCTTCCCAGATCTGGCCTTCCTGCTGCTCTCCGTCTCCCATGATGCAGAACACGTGGTGATTTTTCTTGTCCAACCGGGCGGCGAGCGCGAGGCCGACGGCGATGCTCAAGCCCTGGCCGAGCGATCCGGTAGATACTTCAACGCCCGGCAGTTTCAGCCAATGCGGATGTCCCTGATACGGCGAATAAAGCTTGCGCAGGAGAGCGACGTCTTCTTTCGGGCAGAAGCCGGCGAAGGCTAATCCAAGATAAAGGCTGGGCGCTTTGTGGCCCGTCGACCAGATGATGCGATCGCGGTCGGGCCAATTGGGATTCTTGGGGTCGTGGTTGGCGACGCGAAGGTAGAGCGCGGCGGTGATGTCCATGATGGAGAGCGTGCCCCCGGCGTGTCCGGACGTGGCGGCGCACAGGGCAGCGAGGTCGTAGCCCCGCATCAAGTTGGCCTGCTGCTTCAGTTCGTCAATACTGTAAGAACGCAGAACTTCGCCGGTCGCTGAATTCTGAATAGACATGGGGTTGCTCCTTCGCTTACGCCGCGCATAGGACGACAATCTGGGCAGGGCGGAAAACGGCGCATAGGCTTACAGGATGAGGGTAAGCGGGGCAGTCGCAGCGATCAGTGAGCGGGGTCACAGGCCGGGGTGATGCACGACGGAATTCCCGTCCGGGCGGTCGGTTTGTCACCGTCAGTTTGATTTGTCATCCTGAGCGCAGCGAAGGACCTGCTGCCTCGTGCCATGAGAAAAAAGCAGGTCCTTCGCTTCGCTTAGGATGACAATGCGGGTTTGTGGTTTGCGCCACCGTTCTAGCGCGCCGATTTGAAGATAGCGAACACCGCGCCTTGCGGGTCGGCAATCACCGAGAAGCGGCCGACTCCCCCCATCGTCTTGGGCGGCAGATAGAGATTGGCGCCCATCTGTTTGGCCTTCGATGCAACGGCATCCACGTCATCCACCTGGAAGTAGGCCAGCCAGTGCGGCGGCGTCTTGCTGGAAAGTCCAGGAGGAACGCCTCCGATGAAATGCTCTCCGTTCTTGATATGCAGGTAGCCGGAAGAATCTTTGGGATCGGCGGTCAACTGCCATCCGAAAAGGCCGGAGTAAAAAGTAGCTGCGCGTTTCGCGTCGGGCGTGCTCAGATCGGCCCAGCAGAGCGTGCCGTGGACGTGGGCGATTCCGATTCCGTTGTTCTTATTGGGCTGCCAGGGGCAGAAAATCGCTCCGGTAGGATCCTGGACGACCGCCATGCGGCCGGCATCCATGACGTCGAAAGCCGGGGCCAGAATCTTTCCCCCCAACTGCTTCGCCTTGTTGACGGCTGCGTCGGTGTTGTCAACGGTGATGTAAAGCATCCAATAAGAGGGAACGCCCTGCGAGCTCTCGTCGGGACGCAGGCTGCATCCGGCGGCGGCATCGCGGCCCTGAAGTCTGAACATCGTGTACACGCCGGCGTCGCCCATCGGATTGTCATGGGCTTCCCAGCCGAATAGCGAGTTGTAAAAAGTCTTGGCGGCGGGCTGGTCGGAAGTGTGGAGTTCAATCCAGCAGAAGGAGCCGGTAGGATGTTTGTCGATGTTTGTCATAGCGGCAGAAGTTTACACCAAATCTGGCGGAAAATTGTCCCGAGCTGCGCGATTCACAGCAGGTTAATGCTGGACGGGAAGCGTCGGACATCAGCTCCTATTTCCGTTCTGGAGGATCCAGTCGCCCCAGCCTTTGGGTATAGAGGTATGCCGCCACCAGTTCGTGCGGCAGAAAAGGCATTACGCATTGCCTAAAAGCAAACATGAAAAGACCCGTATACGCAAGAAAAGCACAAACGAAAGCCGGACCCTCAAATTTTTGCAAATACGCGACCGCGAGCCCGCACATCCATGTGATCTGTATGAGCCATTTGATATGCTTCGGTCGGATCACCAAATCTCTGCCGCATTCCAGGCACACGATCGGATTTGGGACAGGGCCATCCTCTAGCGTGAGTGGACTCTGGCACACTGGGCAATGATCGACGGACAGCTTCAACGGCAAGTCCATCACAACCTCACGTCGCAGACTGCGCCGCGGGTGTTACAGGTTCTTCCCCACCCAATCTTCAACCCTCGCGAGCGCCTTGTTCAGGTTATCGAGCGAATTGGCCACGCTGAAGCGGAGATAGCCTTCTCCATATCTGCCAAATGCAGTGCCGGAGAGCGCAGCCACGCCGGCTTCGTCGAGCAGCGCGTCGGCCAGTTTCTTGGAAGGCCAGCCGGTTTTGGTGATGTTGGGGAAGACGTAGAACGCGCCTTTGGGCGTGCGGCAGGAGAAGCCTTTGATCTTGTTCAGGCCGGCGACGACCACATCGCGGCGGCGCTTGAACTCCGTGCTCATCTTGTCGACCGAGGACTGGTCGCCGCGCAGCGCTTCGATTCCGGCCATCTGCGTGAAGCTGGCAGTGCAGGAAATCGAGTTCGTGTTCAGGCGCGAAATCTGCGCGGCCAGGTCGGGACGCATCACGCCGTAGCCCATGCGCCATCCCGTCATGGCATAGGTCTTGGAGAAGCCGTCGAGCAGAATGGTGCGCTCCTTAAAGCCGGGCACGCTCATGATGGAGAAATGTTCGTGACCGTCGTAGATGAGGCGGCTGTAGATTTCGTCCGAAAGAATCAGGATGTTGCGGTCGCCGATGGCGTCGGCAATTGCCAGAACGTCTTTCCTGGTGAGGATGCCGCCGGTCGGGTTCTGCGGCGAGTTCAGGATGATGAGCTTGGTGCGGTCGGTAATCAGCGAGGCGAATTCCTTGACATCGAAGGCAAAATCGCGCTCCTCGCGTAGCGGAATGGGAACCGCGCGCCCGCCCACATACTCGATCATGGACTCGTAGATGGGAAAACCGGGATTGGGATAGATGACTTCGTCTCCCTTTTCGATCAAAGCGAGCATGGTATGGAAAATGATCGGCTTGCCGCCAGGGACAACGACAACTTCGTCGCTTGCAACCGGAACATTGCGGGTGCGGCTGACGTAGTCGGCAATGGTCTGGCGCAGTTCGGGCAGTCCGGCGGAGGGACCGTAATGGGTCCATCCCTTGTGGAGCGCGTCGACCGCGGCCTCAGTGACATTGGCGGGCGTGTCAAAGTCGGGCTCGCCGATTTCGAGGTGAATAATGTTCTTACCCTGTTTCTCCAGCGCGCGGGCGCGGACCAGGACTTCAAAGGCGGTTTCGGTGCCCAGCCGCGACATCCGGCTGGCAAGACGCAATTCGAGCTGAGTAGTTGGCATAGCGGCGGTTGGCATTATAGCCCCTCGAGGCTGGCTTGGCCCTTATTCGATTGTCACGCGAGCGACGAGGATGGGTCAATTGCAGGCATCACAGCGGCTTGTGATATAGGCGAAAGTCAGAAGGCAGAAGTCAGATTGCAGATGTGAAAACCAGATGCGTTGGACGGATGGTGTTTACTTCTTCATTCTGACTTCTGACTTCTGCCTTACTCCGAGATCGTGCTTTCTTCGCTCGGCGCGCGCAGAACGCGATCGACCGAGTACGGAGCGCGCTGCGTGGGCTCGTGGTAGTGGCGCACCTGCATTTCTCCGAGCAGGCCGACGGCGAGCATGTTCAGGCCCGCCAGCAACAGGACCATGGAGAACACCATCAGTGGGCCGTGTTGATACATGATGTCGGTGTGGTGCAGTACCTTCTGCCAGATCAGCCAGATGGAAACAGCGCTGCCCGCGAAGATGCTGAACATCCCCACTGTGCCAAAAAAGTGCAAGGGCCGGGAAAGATATTTGAGCAAAAAGCGGATGGTGATCAGGTCGAAGAAGACGCGGAAGGTACGCGAGATTCCGTAGTGCGAAACCCCGCGTTCCCGGTTGATGTTCTTGATGGGAACTTCGATGATGGTTGCGCCGTGCCATGAAGCCAGGGCCGGGATGAAGCGGTGCAGCTCTCCGTAGAGCGGAATCTGTCCCAGAATTTCGCGCCGGTAAGCCTTAAAAGTAGTGCCAAAATCGTGGATGTCCACGCCGCTCAACTTGGCCATCAGCCAGTTAGCGCAGCGCGACGGGATGCGGCGCAGCCAGAAATTGTCGACGCGGTTCTTGCGCCATCCGCTGACAATATCGTAGCCCTCGGCAATTTTTTCCAGGAACAAAGGAATGTCGGCGGGATCATGTTGCAGATCGCCATCCATGGCGATGATGTACTCCCCGCGAGCATGGTCAAATCCGGCGGCGAGGCCGGCAGTCTGGCCAAAATTACGGCGCAGCTTGACCACGGTCACGCGGCTGTCAACGGCGGCAATCTCACGCAGCAGCGCGAACGTGCCGTCGATCGAACCGTCATCGACCAGCACCATCTCGAAAGTCTCGCCGCTCGCTTCCATCACCGACTTAAGCCGAGCGTACAGGTCGGTGACGTTCTCCTGCTCGTTGTGGAGAGGAACCACGATGGAATATTTGAGCATTAGCTTTTTTTATTATACGCAACGCGGCGTGCTTTCGAAGTGACTTCGGTGAGGCGCGACTTCGCAGTTCGACATGCGTCCGAATCCGTCGGCGAGTTCTCAGTTGTCAGGTATCAGGTGCCAGGTCTTAGGTCTTAGAGAACGAAGCATGGTCGATACTCTGCACACGCAAACCATGTTTCTCCGTCTGTTCGCCCGAAAATAAATTTTCTGGTGTGCGCTTGGAAGGATGGATTTTTCTGCATATGGTGTTTACTAGTCGGTAATGGTGGTACCCCCCCCTCCCATGGCCGGTCTTTTGTAATCAATACTTTAGCGCGGTTCTCCCGCCAGGTCTTTGAGGAATAAGGACTTATTGGTAAAGTCTTTATTCTTCTTTCACTTAGGGACGGTTCCTCCGCCGGTTTCGGGCTCTGGGATGTTCTCCCGGCGTTGGACCACCATTTCGTCCCGATCAAAAAGTCAAGCTTGACAAGAGCGAGGCCAGGAGAAGGGCCTTTTCTTGCGTCATGGCTTTTTGAGCGGTTAACGTGTTTTTGTTATTGGCACCTGCAGAGCGTCAAAAGGGAAAGCCTAGGGTGCGATCAGTCTGGTTCCCACCCTTCGCAAAAACCGCGAGGATGCGGCAGCCACTGTGTAGTTGTGTCGGCGGAAGGGTGCGCCAGCCCCCTTCATAGGATATCTCCTTTAGCAGTTTCACCGGCCCCTAATTTACCGTCTGTGTCAGCGAGGCTGAACTGCCGATAAAGCTGGCGTTGCCGTTGTACGTTGCCGTGATGCTGTGGACGCCGGAGATCAGCGTCGAGGTCGTGAATTTGGCTATCCCCTTGTTCAGGCCCACGGTCTTGAGGACCGTCGTGCCATCGTAGAAGGTCACGTTGCCATTGACCGTACCGCTGAACTGCGGCGTCACGCTCGCGGTAAAGGTCACAGACTGCCCAGAGTTCGACGGATTCACCGACGATGCCAGAGTAGTTGTGGTCGGGGCTTTGTTCACCACCTGGCTCAATAGCTTCGACGTGCTTGGAGCGAAGGTCGCATC
>DATEQW010000196.1:0-22273 GCA_035272245.1 Candidatus Sulfotelmatobacter sp.
ACTGAAGGCATTCAGCCGCGGAAACGCCATGTCACGAGCCCCGATCATCAGTGGCACAAGATAGTTGGCAAAGCCAAACAGGATTGGCATGGCCACGAAAAAAATCATGGTCGTCCCGTGCATGGTGAACATTCGGTTGAAGACCTGCGGGGAAACAAAATTATTGTGCGGGTACATCAACTGGATGCGGATAATAATGGCTTCGATCCCAGCGACTACGAGAAAGAGCAGAGCGTAACCGATGTAGAGAACACCCAACCGCTTGTGATCAACCGTGGTCACCCACTCGTGAAGGGTGTCGACCCAAGGCTTCTCGTCAATCTGGACGCCGGGAACAGTGATCGCATTCGATGACATATTTGGCCTTCAAATCCCCCTAACGCAGCGTCTCCATATAACTCACGACTGCGTCCAGGTCTGCATCGCTCAACTGCATTGCCGGCATCAGCGAGCCGGGCTTGATTTTGTTCGGGTCCTGAATCCAAAGGCGAAGCTTTTCTGGTGTATTTTGGGCTGCACCGGAAGCAATGGTGGCCCGGCTCATCAAGTGCGTGAGGTCCGGACCGAAGCGCCCATTGGCATTGGTTCCCGCCACCGCGTGACAGTTGATGCAGGCAGTGGTTTCGAAAACTCGCCTTCCCGCCGCAACACTCGCATCCTGAACTGCGGGCTGCTGTTGGCTCCGGACCCATGCGGCAAAATCTTCAGGACTGTCCACCGAGACACGTAACAGCATCTTTGCGTGCTGAACCCCACAGTACTGCGCGCACTGGCCAAGAAAGATTCCCGTGCGCTGCGGGTCCATCCACATTCGGTTCGGATGACCAGGAATCAGGTCCGTCTTGCCCGCGAGTTCCGGGACCCAGAAGCTGTGGTCGGTATCAGCAGAGAGCAAATTCAAGAACGTGGGGCTCGGATTTACCGGATCGCTCACTGGGATGTGCAGCTCATTCGCTGTAACCACCCCCATCTTCGGGTAGCGGAATTCCCACCAGTATTGGTGTCCGATGGCAGTGACCTCCACGGCGTTCGCTGGTTCGGGAGCGTCTTGAACGGCATGGATTACTCTCGCCGTAGCCAAGAACAACACGATAACGATCAGGATGGGAATGATCGTCCAAGCCAACTCAATCTGAGTACTTCCATATACCTGGGCAGGTTCGCGGCCCGCATCGAAAACTCGTGCGCGGAACTTTATGATGGCGTACACCAAAAGCGTAAAGACCACGACGAAGATGATTCCCGTGATGGCGAGGACAAACACGGATAAGTAAGCGATCGAGTTGGCTGGCGTTGATGCAGGAGCAAAGATGTTCGTCGGGCTCAGAGGCGAAGTCGTCGCTGCCACCGCAGTGCTCACTCTCCAAATCAAGGAACCGATGACCAGGAGAGGTCCCCGCCCAAACGAGTTTGTCGGCTGTCCGGCTTGCATCCCGTCCCTCTCTCTCTGTCCCGAAACTCGATAGTGGCAAGTTCTCGAGCTCATGAGCTAACGCACTGACCCATTTCTTTCTTTTGCTGCGCTCAATTCCGCGGTCGAAGCAACACGACCACCGATCTCGGAGCCACCTCGTAGCTGGCTGTCCTCAGGCGTTCCTCACTCAACGAAAAGTCGTCGGGGCTCGGCAGCGCTGTGTCCACGATTCTTGTCCACTCCTGCGCAGAGCCTTCCTGAATCTGGAACTCCAACTCCTGCCAGTACGCGTTGATCATCACGTAGATGTCGTCATCGTTCTGAGAAGCACCATGGAGGCAGAACGCTAAGCTGCGGGAGTCGTACGACAGGTCGGCCCTTGGACCCGTCCCGTACCAGGCGACATCCTCCCGCCAGAACCGGCTGCGGCCCAACGCAGGATGGCTCTTGCGAAACGCAATCATGTTCTTGAAGAAGCGAAAGATATCCTGATTCGCCTGAAGCTGGCTCCAGTCCAGCCATCCCGTGGTGTTGTCCTGGTTGTAGGGATTGTTGTTGCCGAACTGAGTGTTCAGAAATTCATCGCCGGCGCGGAACATGGGAGTTCCGTTCGACAGCATGAGCAGACAGAGCAGATTCTTGACTTGTTGGCGGCGCAGCGCCAGCACTTCGTCCGGCGCACCTTCATCACCTTCGTGTCCACAGTTCCAGCTGTAATTGTCGTCGGTCCCATCCTGGTTATTGTTGCCATTCACCCAATTGCGCTTCTGGTTATACGCGACGAGATCGTACAGGGTGAATCCGTCGTGCGAAGCAATGTAGTTCACGCTCTGGTAGGCGTGATAGGCGTCGGCGCGATTGTCGGGGAAAAAATCGTCGCTGCCATAGACGCGCCGCATCACGTCAGAAACCATTCCGGGATCCCCCTTCACAAATCGGCGAACGTCATCCCGGAATCGCCCGTTCCACTGGAGCCAGGTGATGCCGGGAAACCCGCGGCCGAGTTGATAAGCGCCCGTATCCCAGGGCTCAGCGATCAGCCGTAACTGGCCCAACTCCGGATCGGCCGCGATCTCGCTGAAAATCGGCGCGTGCCCCCAGTTCAGAGATCCATCCGTGTTGCGGCTGAAAACCGATGCCAGATCGAAGCGGAATCCATCAACGTGCATTTCCTTTTTCCAATACCGCAAGCCGTCCATCACCATCTTGCGCACGTGGGCCTGACCGAAATTCAAGGTGTTGCCGGTGCCGGAGTAATTGGCATACGGCTTGGCCGGGTCGGAGGACATCATGTAATAGCCAGAGCTGTCGAAGCCCTTGTAGCTGTAGAGGGGGCCCCGGTGATCTCCCTCGCAGGTGTGGTTGTAGACAACGTCAAGCACCACGCCGATCCCAGCCTCATGAAATGCCTTCACCATGTTTCTGAATTCAATGTGCTGCTCATCGTCATCGCAGGTACTGGCGTATTGCGCGTGCGGCGCGAAGAAATTCAGAGGCATGTAACCCCAGTAGTCGCCCTCTTGGGGGTCGCGCTGGAAAATCGGCATCAGCTCCACAACCGTAATACCGAGATCTTTCAGATATGGGATCTTTTCCACCAAGCCGGCATACGTCCCGGCCCGAGACGGGTCTACGCCGGAGTTAGGATTCCTCGTGAAGCCCTTGACGTGCAGTTCGTAAATGATTGCATCCGACTCATGATGCAGAGACCGGTCTCCGCTCCAGTCAAATGCCGGACGGTGAGCAGTCAGCACGCCTAGCGGTGCACGGCCTGCGTTTGGTCCTTCTCTCATTGCCAGAGTGCGATCGAATTCGGCGGGGAAAAACACGCCTCGCGCGTAGGGGTCGAGCAGAACCTTTTGCGGATCGAAGCTATGAATGTTGGGAACAGCCTCACCCGACACCGAGTACCCGTAATAGACACACTCACCAACTTGGGAGACTGGTATACGACAATGCCAGATCTGTCCTGACTTGTTGCGAAGAAAGTCGAAGCGGTACGTAAAAAGCGGGTTCACCAAATCGGTGGAATCGTAGAGCAACAGCGTGACGCTCTCCGCATGTTCTGACTGCACGGCAAAGTTAAACGCTTGCTCCTCTTCAATCCAAGTGACGCCGAGCGGCAGCGGACTGCCTTCCGCCTCCGCCCATGTCGGTCGCTTCGTGACTGCTGTAGTCGCGGCCACGGCTGTGCCCGAATCATCCATGCCGGCAGATAACTCTTGGATGGAATTGTTCACTTTGCCTCATTCATGCGGTTGCGATTGAACCTACCGTGATCCCCACCAGACGCACGGTTATGCTGTCACAGGCAGCGTCCAACTGTCGGTCCAAAGGATTTTGCATCCGGCATTCCACGCTGGTAGCGCGGTTCGTGTGTCTTGAAGGGCTGTGCAGGATCAACCACTTAGTCCCGCGGAGAGCCATGCGTGGCAGAAGGCGGGCTGTGCTGCATTTTGGCCCCAGTCGTCAGGAGTTCGTCACTTGCCAATCCTGCCGACACCGGTCAACCGATACACCCGTCCCGATTCGATGGACGCACCCAATGGGAGTGAGCCATCTTCCCGTGGCTTGTGGGACTCATTCAGGATTTGGTGGGAGACCAGATGGGCGGTCGCAGGAGTCAAGAGAATACCATTCCGATAGTGCCCATATGCGAGCCACACATTCGTTCCCGGCACTCTACCGATCGTGGGCGCATGGTTTTCGCTCGCAGGCCGGAAGCCTGTCCACTCCCGCGTTGGTTCCAGCATGGATATCGGTTTGTAAAAGGAACCAGCGGCATGGCGAATCTCGCTGACCCGCTCTGGATTGACGCCTCTGTTGAAGCCACATTGCTCTTCCGACGAACCGGCGATCGTGAACCCACTCTTTCGCTGCACGATGTAGTGGTGGCCATTCCGCAGGATCGGGCGCAGTGAACCCGAGAGAAGCCGATACCCGACCAGATGACCTTTGACAGGAAAGCTTTCGGGGATGTGTGTGGTCACTCCCAAGCGGCTGACAGGAATGTGTGAACTCCAGGCACCGGCAGCCAAGACGAGATGTCGCCCGATGATCTTCTGCTCTCGGACTCTCACCATCACCCGGCCGCGTTCCGCGTTAATGCTTTCAACCGGGCTGTTTTCCAGAGTCTTGACGCCTTCGCGTTCACAGACGGCTCGCAAGGCTCGAAGCAGGTCGCCCGGAGCCACGCAAGCCTCGTCGGGATAATAGAGGGCGCCGACCAGGCCTTCCAAGTTTAGTCCTGGTGCAACCGCACTCAGGCTCGACAAACAGAGAAACTGAACTGATATTCCGAAACGCCGCTGGACATCAGCGCGTTTTTGCAACTCGCGCCAGCGCTCGTGATCATACGCCAATTCAATCGCCCCACACTTGCGATAGTCAATCGAGAGGCCGCTCTCGTTCTCGAGCTGGCGAACGAATGTGGGATACATGGCCAGGCTCTCGATCGCGAATCGAGCCGATGGCGAAGGTTCGCGATACTCCCCGCCCGGGGCAAGCATGCCTGCGGCGGCAGCGCTCGCCTCTCCCCCGAAACTACCCGCATCGATGAGGACGACCCTGCACCCCGCCTTTGAGAGTAGCCATGCGATCGAACTGCCAATCAGTCCGGCCCCGACGACCAGCACATCGTGATCGGCATCCAGTCCCAGCGTGAGGGCTCCCGTGCTGCTTTGAGTAGCTTCCCGAGTTCCACAACCAGGCACTTCCCCACCTCATCCGTCAGACGCCGCAACGCACAACTACGACGTCGTTCTTTGAATCTCCACCAGTTGGCTATCTTTCAAAATTTCCTCTGCCTCGCTGCTGCTGAATTCCTTTGTTTTCGCGTGCATGTTCATCGAGCAAAACTTTGGACCGCACATTGAGCAGAAAGCCGCATCCTTGAATCCTTCTTCCGGCAAGGTTTCATCATGCATGGCTTGAGCGGTTTCGGGGTCGAGCGATAAGCGAAACTGCTCGCGCCAGTCAAACCGGTAGCGTGCGCGCGAGAGCGCATCGTCGCGATCACGTGCTCCGAGCCGGTGCCGGGCAATGTCCGCCGCGTGCGCGGCGATCTTGTACGCGATAAGACCCTGCTTGACGTCTTCCAGATTCGGCAGCCCGAGATGCTCTTTCGGCGTGACGTAACAGAGCATCGACGCTCCATACCAGCCGATCATCGCCGCTCCGATGGCGCTGGTGATGTGGTCATACCCGGGCGCGATGTCCGTCACCAGAGGTCCTAGCGTGTAGAACGGGGCTTCGAAACAGATCTCCTTCTCTTTCTCCACCTGCAACTGGATCTGGTCCATCGGGATGTGCCCCGGCCCCTCGACCATGACCTGCACGTCGTGGCGCCACGCGATCTTCGTCAACTCTCCCAGAGTTTCGAGTTCCGCAAACTGGGCGGCGTCGCTGGCGTCGGCCACCGATCCAGGGCGGAGCCCGTCGCCCAGCGAGAATGTCACGTCATATTTCTGGAAGATCCGGCAAATGTCTTCGAAGCTTTCGTAGAGGAAATTCTGTTTATGGTTCTTCACCATCCATTCCGCCAGAATGGAGCCGCCGCGGCTCACAATCCCCGTGACACGGCCCGCTGCAAGAGGGACGTGCTGAACCAGCACGCCGGCGTGAATGGTCATGTAGTCCACGCCTTGCTGTGCCTGCTCCTCGATCACTTCGAGCATCAGTGCCGCGGAGAGATCTTCCACACGACGCACCCTGCTCAGAGCGTCATAGATCGGCACAGTTCCAATCGGAACCGGTGACTCGTCGATGATCGCCTGGCGGATGAGAGGAATATCGCCGCCGGTTGATAGGTCCATCACGGTGTCGGCACCATACTTGATGGAGTAGCGGAGCTTCTTCAACTCCTCTTCGATGTTCGACGTAGTGGCGGAATTGCCGATGTTGGCGTTGATCTTGCAGGTCCCGGCAATGCCGATACACATCGGCTCGAGGTTGCGATGGTTCACGTTGGCGGGGATAACCATTCTTCCGCGAGCAACTTCATCACGAACCAGGGCGGGGTCCAGCTTTTCCCGCTGCGCGACGTACTTCATCTGATCCGTAATGAGTCCGGAACGCGCATGATGAATCTGAGTTCGATTCGTGGAATCCGTATTGGGCATTTTGCCGTTCATGCTTCTCGCTCTCTTCCTGTCAGGCTATATTCCTTTTCGCGCAAGATACTCGGCGGGATTGTCGCGGGTTGACTCAATCCGTCCTTGGGACTGCTAGCATTGGCAAACAGGAATCGCCCCATCCGCCCCGCTTCGAAAGCCAGTCTCCCGGCAATTACAGCGTGACCCATGGCGCGGGCCATGGCGACGCTGTCTTCTGCGGCAGCGACGGCTGTGTTGAGGAGGACCGCGTCGAACCCCAGTTCCATCGCGATTGCTGCGTCCGAGGCTGTGCCCACGCCGGCATCGACAATCAAAGGAACGGATGTGATCTGTTCACGCAGAATCCGCAGGTTTGTCTGGTTCTGGATGCCAAGTCCTGACCCAATCGGCGCCCCAAGGGGCATCACGGCTGCGGCGCCGGCATCAATGAGTTTGCGGGCGTTGATGAGGTCGTCAGTCGTGTAAGGCAGGACGACGAAACCTTCCTTGGCCAGGATGCGTGTCGCCTGCAGCAAGCCTTCGTTGTCGGGGAACAGGGTCTTGTCATCTCCGATCACTTCGAGCTTGATCCAATTGGAAAAGCCAGCCTCGCGCGCCAAGTAAGCGGTACGCACCGCTTCGTCCACCGTCTTGCATCCGGCCGTGTTCGGAAGTAGTAAATAAGAATGGCCGGTCAAATGACTGAGGATGGTGTCGGAATGGCGATCGCCGAGATTGACGCGCCGCACGGCAACGGTGATGATTTCCGCGCCGGATTCGCGATGACAGGCGGCCATGATTTCCGGGCTGCGATACTTTCCCGTGCCCAGCATGAGCCGCGAACCGAAGCTGCGCCCCGCGATCGTTAACCTCGTCGTGGGGGCGCTGTCCGTTGGAAATCCGTGATCAGTCATGGCGGCTCCTACCCCGTTCTTATCCTTATTAGTACGGCTGTCTGCGGCACCCGTCCTGAGATGCCAGCCTCACTCTTTCAAGGCCAAGCTTTTCATATACTTACGCCGCCACTTTTGTTGCTGCTTGATCCGTGAAGATCACCGCCCGGTCCTGACTAATTTTTCCTGCCGGAATCGACGGGTCGCCGTGGCGCAGGCGGGCTAGCATTCCTGCTTTCTCTCCGCCCGTGGCCAGCCACAGGATCCGGCGGGCGCGATCAATCATTGGATAAGTCAGCGTCATTCGCCGCCGGTGCTGGTATTCCCCCGTCAGCGCCACGTCGGCATTGGTGAGTTTGAGTACGGGATCTCCCGGCACTAGGGAAGCTGTGTGCCCGTCCGGCCCCAAGCCCAAATGGACCAGGTCGAGGATTGCAGGAGATCCAGCCAAATCACGAAGAGTCGACGTATATCGCCTGACTGTCTCTTCCAGATCGGGCAACTCCACCGCCATGGCGTGGATCTGCTCGGGTCGAAGCGGCGAGTGAGCAAGCGATTCCAGAAGATGCGTCAGATTGCGATCCGAATGCCCTGCTGGCGCCACGCGCTCGTCCACCTGTACCACATGGATGTGCTCCCAAGGGAGTTCTTCCGTGGCCAGCGCGCGCAGCATGATCCAGGGAGTGCGGCCCCCGCTAACAGCCATCACGAACTGACCGCGCGCGGCCACAGCGGCAGCCGCCTCCGCAGCGATAAACTTCGCGGCAGCACGAGCAGTAGATTCATCGTCGGAAAATACTTCGATCTTCATATGCTCTTCTCAGGCAGCCTTGGTAGCGGCTGAAGGGGCGTGCTGGATAACCGGATTCTGCCAGCCTCCCGGCGGCGTCACTTGCTCGACCTCATTCGGCCCCCAAGTTCTTGGTTCATACGGATAGACGTGGGTGTCTTTCTTCAATAGCGGATCTACAATTCTCCAGGCTTCTTCCACGTAGTCTTCGCGTGCGAACAAAGTAGCGTCTCCCGCCATGGCATCTCCCAGCACCCGTTCATAGGCATCCATCTCTTCCGCAGTGGGTTGGTCGCTCGCAATCATCTCTGCCGACTGACCAGCCATCTTCTCGCCTGGCGCCATGACCGTCATGCCCATGGCGATGACCACTTCCGGGCTGATGCGGAAGCGAAGATAATCCGACTTCAGGACATCCGCCGAGATTACGGTAGGAGGCTTGCGCAGACGGCAGACGATTTCCGTGCATGTCACGGGCAAAGACTTCCCTGCCCGGATGTAGAACGGAACTCCGTGCCAGCGCCAGGAATTGACTTCCAGCCGAAGGGCGGCGAACGTCTCCACCTTCGATCCCGGAGCCACACCCTTCTCGTCGAGATAGCCTCGAAACTGGCCCCGCACGACGTTCTTCTCTTCCAGCGCTGGAATGGCCTTGAGGACTTTGACCTTCTCGTCACGAATGGATTCGCTGTCCATTCTCACCGGGGCTTCCATCGCGAGATTGCACAGAACCTGGAAAAGATGATTCTGGACGACGTCGCGGATGGTTCCCGTCTGATCGTAGAATCCACCGCGGCCCTGTACGCCGAAATCCTCCGCCATCGTGATTTGCACGCTCTCAATATAGTTGCGGTTCCAGAACGCCTCCATGAACGTATTGGCGAAGCGGAAAACGACCATGTTGTGCACCGGGCGCTTCCCCAGGTAATGATCGATGCGGAAAATCGAGCTTTCATCGAACTTGCGGAGAAGAACCTGATTCAGATGTCGCGCCGACTCCAAGTCGTGACCGAACGGCTTCTCGACAATGACACGGGCATCGGTCGTGCAGCCGCAATGCGTGAGCTGCTCCAGCACCGTCTCGAACATGGTGGGAGGAATCGCTAGGTAGTGGGCCGGCCGTTGCGCTGTTTTCAGTTCTCTCCCCAGCGCTCTGAAAGTTTCGGGCTCCCCGTAGTCTCCATCCACGTAACGGAGCAAGCTGGAAAGTTTCTCAAAAGCAGCTGCATCCACTCCGCCGTGCTTCTCGAGGCTATCGTAGGCCCGTGCCTTCAGCTGCTCCAGGTTCCAGCCAGCCTTGGCGACGCCGACGACCGGTATGTTGAGATGACCGCGCTTGATCATCGCCTGCAACGCGGGAAATATCTTCTTGTACGCGAGGTCCCCGGTTGCACCGAAGAAAACAAACGCATCGGAATGAGAATTTTTCACTGTCCTCTCCTTTAAGCCACCTTGGACTTGCCGTCAGATTTTTCCAGGTGTCCGCCAAATTCATACCGCATGGCCGACAACAGTTTATTGGCGAAATCAGCCTCGCCGCGCGAACTGAATCGCCCGTAAAGAGCCGTGGTCAGAACCGGCGCGGGCACCGCCTCGTCGATCGCCGCTTTGATCGTCCAGCGTCCTTCCCCGGAATCGGAGACGCGCCCGGCAAATTTCGAGAGATTGGGATCCTGCGTCAGAGCGTTGGCCGTAAGATCCAGCAGCCATGAGGCGATCACGCTTCCACGGCGCCATACTTCGGCGACATCGCGCAGGTTCAAGTCGTACTGGTATTCTTCGGGATTGCGCAAGGGCGTGGTTTCAGCATCGGCCGCGGCGGCTGCTCGCTTCCCGACGTTCGCGGAGCGCAAGATACCGAGTCCTTCCGCGTACGCGGCCATGACGCCGTATTCGATTCCGTTGTGCACCATCTTCACAAAGTGGCCAGCGCCGTTTGGCCCGCAGTGCAGATAACCTTGTTCAGCGGTTCCATCACCGTTCTCCCGTCCGAGTGTGCGAGGGATGTGGCCCATTCCAGGAGCCAGTGCAGAGAAGATTGGGTCGAGACGCTTGACGACCTCGTTCTCTCCGCCAATCATCATGCAGTACCCGCGCTCCAGGCCCCACACTCCGCCGCTGGTGCCGACATCCACATAGTGGATTCTCGGGGCAAGTTCCTTCGCACGCCGTATATCGTCAATGTAGTAAGAATTACCCCCGTCGATGAGGATGTCTCCCGCTTCGAGTTGCGGCAGAAGATCGGCGATGGTTTGGTCGACAACCGCAGCCGGCACCATCAGCCAAATCGCCCGTGGCTTGGCGAGTTTCTTTACGAGATCTGCCAGCGAAGTCGCGCCCGTCGCCTTATCCTGCACCAGTTCGTTCACAGCGTGCGGCGACCTGTCGAATACCACACAGTCGTGTCCTTTATTGATAAGGCGCCGCACCATGTTGGCGCCCATTCTTCCCAAACCGATCATTCCAAGTTGCATTGATGTCTCCTCATAAAAAGAAAACTTGTTTAAGTGCGCATGACGCCTTGGCGTTGCACAATGTTGGTTCTCAGCCGGTCCATAGCCGCAGTCACTCCGGCTTTATTGCCAAAAACGGACGATCCAGCCACAAAAACATCTGCGCCTGCTTCGGCAGCCAGCGGCGCGGTTTCTTCGTCCACACCGCCGTCCACTTCCACCTCGCAGTTGAGTTTCATTCGTTCGACCATCTGACGAACACGTTCAATTTTGGGCAGCGTGCTGCGGAGAAAGTGCTGATGTCCGAAACCGGGATTGACCGTCATGACCAGCACCTGGTCCACCTCCGGCAGAATTTCCTCGAGCACGGAGGCGGGAGTTGCCGGATTGATCACGACCCCTGCACGCTTTCCGAGTTCCTTGATCCGCCGTACCGTGCGATCCAAGTTGCAGTTACCCTCCCAATGGACCAGGAACGAATCGGAACCTGCGGCGACAAATTCTTCCAGGAACAGGTCCGGATTGGTGATCATCAAGTGCGTCTCTAGCGGAAGCTTCGTGATGCGCCGAAGCGACTGCACTACCGGCGCTCCCATTGAGAGATTGGGCACAAAGTGTCCATCCATCACGTCCACGTGAATCCGGTTCGCGCCGGCCTTCTCCGCCTCCGCTACCTGTTCCCCCAGGCGAGCGAAGTCCGCCGCGAGAATGGATGGCGCCAGCTTTACCACATCTTCTTCTGTCTTCACCTCGCTCCTTCCTCTAGGCATGAACAGGCTTGTTTGCAGTTTCAAAAATCTCGACGAACTCCTGATAGCGACGCGCAATCTCAGCTACCGCCGCATCCCGGGTGATCTTCTTGCCACGCCAGTCGACCAGCGGATCCCAGAAGCTGGTCCTGCCAACGGCAAAACCGATGAAGCCGGGCACGACTGCCGCCGACGTGAGCCATTCGCGGACTTTGCGGTCATCTTCGCCGCGTCCCAGGATGATGCAGCCCACCTGATTGCGGCCTCCTCGGCGAGCGGCAGCCACGATTTTTTCGCAGTCTTCCCGGCGGTCGAGTCCTTCGATCTTCCACACGTCCGGCTCGACGCCGGCGTCCTGCATTTGCTTGATCGCCTCAGCCATCAGGCGCGGACGAAGCTGTAGGTCGTAAGCCTTCTTATCTCCCTTAAGCTGATCGAGCTGCGCCTTCTCCGCCGGCACCAGCAGTTCGAACATGAACCGGCTGCGGCTGCTGCTGCCGTGCAGATATTCCGACAGGCGCTTGAGACGCGCCGCCTGGCGCCGATTGAGTTCGGGATCGCCCTCGGGGTTGTAACGAACCAACACTTTGCAGAAGGTCGGGTGAAACGCCTCGATGTGCTTCCCGAAGTCTTCTCCATATTCGAAGTCAAACTCGTCCTGCCCACTCTTCTCGGCCGGGCATGCAGTCGAGTATCCCGCGGCACTTGCATCGCGCAGAATCGAGGCGCCAAACTGCTCGTCCACCAGAATTCCTGCTTTTCCCTTAGGCACGCCCGCGTCGATCGCAGCTGTGAAAGCGTCATAGATGACGCGCTTGGCGGCCGCGATCTCGGCTGTCTGTTGCGCGCTCAATGCGCCGTCCCATCCGAACATCTTTTTCTGAAACGAGCCCCGGTGGTCGAAAGGCAAAACGTAAAGCGGTTTATCAAAGCCGAGAGTTGTCATACGGTCTCCTTGGATTTTCGGTAATAGGTGATCAGGTTGTTAGTGGAACTGTCGTGGGCAAGCTTCGGTTCTTCGTTGCTCTCAAGTTCGGGAACAATGCGCTGGGCCAGGACTTTTCCCAACTCGACGCCCCACTGGTCGAACGAGTCGATGTTCCAGATTGCGCCTTGGGTAAAAGTAGAGTGCTCGTACAGCGCCACCAGCTTGCCGAGGGTTTCCGGGGTCAGCCGTTCCGCGAAGATCGTGTTCGAAGGGCGATTGCCCTCGAATACGCGATGTGGAACCAGCCACTCGGGCGTGCCTTCGGCTTCTACCTGCTCGGGAGTTTTGCCGAACGCCAGAGCTTCGGTCTGTGCGAAGACATTGGCAAGCAGCAGATCGTGGTGCCGGCCGAGTGGATTGAGTGCTTTCGAAAACGCGATGAAGTCGCACGGAATGAGCCGGGTCCCCTGATGAATCAGTTGATAGAACGAATGTTGACCGTTGGTTCCAGGCTCACCCCAATACACTGGAGAGGTCTGATGCGCCACTCTCTTCCCGCCAAGAGTCACGTGCTTTCCATTGCTCTCCATCGTCAGTTGCTGCAGGTAAGCGGGAAACCGCTTCAGGTATTGCTCATAAGGCAGCACGGCCACGGTCTGCGCTCCAAAGAAATCGCTATACCAGACGCCCAACAGACCCATGAGCACCGGCAGGTTGCGATCGAAGGGAGCGGTACGGAAGTGTTCGTCCATCTGATGGAGACCATTCAGCAGCGCGTAAAAATTGTCCGGACCGATGGCGACCATCGTCGACAAGCCGATGGCCGAGGACATCGAGTAGCGGCCACCGACCCAGTCCCAGAACTCGAACATGTTGGCGGTATCGATGCCGAATTTCTGGACCTCGGAGGTGTTGGTTGAAACAGCGACAAAGTGCTTCGCGACCGACTTTTCGTCTCCGCCCAAGCCAGCGAGCGACCATTCCCGGGCCGTTAGAGCGTTCGTCATCGTCTCCAGCGTGGTAAAGGTTTTCGAAGAGATGATGAACAGCGTTTCCGACGGATCAAGGCCGTGGACCGCCTCCGCGAAATCAGTGCCGTCAACGTTCGAGACAAAGCGGAACGTCATCGCTCGATCGGAGTAATGCTTCAGAGCCTCGTAGGCCATGACCGGCCCGAGGTCGGAACCACCGATTCCCACGTTGATCACACTTCGAATGCGCTTGCCGGTGTGCCCCTTCCATTCTCCGCTGCGTATCCGATTTGCAAAATTGGCCATCCGGTCGAGTACGGCATGGACCTTGGGAACGACGTCCTCACCGTCCACAACGATGGAGGCTTGTCGCGGTGCTCGCAGGGCAGTATGCAAAACAGCTCGCTTCTCGGTGACGTTGATCTTCTCTCCGCGAAACATGGCTTCGATTCGATCCCGGAGGCGCGATTCCTCTGCCAGTTTGATCAGCAGTTTCAGAGTCTCGTCCGTGATGCGATTCTTCGAGTAGTCGAGATAAATGCCCAGCGCCTCGACAGCTAGACGCGTGCCCCGCTTCGGGTCCCTCGCAAACAGCTGTCGCAGGTGTAAATCCCGGATCTCCTTATAGTGCGACCCGAGATTCTTCCATGCCTGGCGCTTGACCGCCGGGCGCCTGACCGTTGCTTCCGCGCGTGCTGCCATGTTCGTCGTCCTTTCCTGCACTATGCGTACTTGAAATCGATCCTGGGGAAGTCAGAGGGTGCTTATCGCTTTCTTGTTCCCACAAGCGAAAGCCTCCCTGAAACGCGTTGCGGTTGTCGCCTAGCCTGCACTTTGGAGGCAGCTCTTTCAGTTCCTTCGCGTTGCCGCCTCCCAGAACGACTTCGTCAGGTTCAAGAGCAGCCGTCAGGCGGGCAACCACATCCCCGACATGACAGCGCCACTTCTTCTTTCCGTGCTTCAGCAAGGCCGCATTGCCCACGTAGCTCTCGTATGTCCCCTCCTTGTACGGGAGATGACCCAATTCCATGGGCTCCACAATGCCGTCCGCAATCAGAGCCGACCCGAGTCCTGTTCCCAATCCCAGGAAGAGCATCTTCCCTTTTCGGTAGCTGCCCAAGCCCTGCATCGCTGCATCATTTACCAGCTTTACCGGACAGCCAAAGGCGGCCCGGTAGTTAAAGCCAACCCATCCACTTCCAAGATGGTGAGGTTCAGCAACCGGCCGGTTTCTTAAAACTGGTCCGGGGAAACCGATCGACACCGCATCGTACTTCCAGCCCGCTGTAACCTTCTTCACCCACGTGACCATTTGTTTCGCGGTCAGCGTGGGCCCGGAGGGAAACTTCCGTGGTTCTCGTTCGCCCGTGACGAGAACCTTGATGTGTGTGCCACCGACGTCAACCACCAGTACATTCATGCCGACCACTCTTTTGTTCTGACGTGCGCATCCGTCAGATGAATCGCCTCTGCTAGCTGAGTCCCGAGTTCTCGAGCCCACAGGCGGCCGCGCCCGCCAAACCTGCCGGAGTGACCACAACGTGCACCGGAATGCGCCCCAACAGATCTGCAAAGCGTCCTTTGCGTTTGAAGCGCCCCATGAAGGCTGGCTGCCGGATGATTTGCAGAATGTGAGTGGCGACCCCACCCGCCACATAAACACCACCTGTCGCCAGAAACTTCACCGCGAGATTGCCGGCCTCTGCAGCCAGAATCGAAACAAACATGTCAATGGTCGCTGTGCACAACTTACTCGGATTCAGAGGATTGACGGCCTCGTTGATGATCACGAACGAAGGATCACCTTTACCTGCAACCAGCGCGGCCACCTCGGGCGTCTCGGGAATCCCTTCGACGTCGCGCAGGAACCCATAAATATTCGGGATTCCAATCCCAGAGCACACGTGCTCGAAGCTGACGTGATCGAATTTCTTGAGCATGTATTCGAGCAAACGGATCTGCGTTGCGTCGGTGGGAGCAAAATCCGAATGACCGCCCTCGGAACTGTGTGCCTGGTAACGGGCACCGTCCCAGGTCAGAAACGACTCGCCCAGCCCCGTACCTGGCGCGATCACGGCAATGGTGCCCTCCGGAACGGGTGCTCCGGCATTAAGGGTGAGCACGTCGCTCGGCCGCAAGATGGGAACGGCACGTGCGATCGCCTCAAGGTCATTGATCAGGTGAACCGCCTTAAGGTTCAGATTGAGTTCGTGCGCGAGCGAGTTCTCTTCAATCAACCAAGGCAGGTTCGTGGTCTTCACCCGCCCGCCGATCACTGGTCCGGCCACGGCAAAGCAAGCTCGATCAACCGGCTTCTGGACCTTTGCCAGAAACTCCTTCACGATCGCCTGCAGGCTCGGATAGTCCGCGCTGTGCACTTTTGCCTCGGCGAGGGGAGCGTGAGGTCCCGCTTCGCTCGAAAAGATCGCCAGGTCAGTCTTCGTGCCGCCGATGTCTCCAGCAACTAACATATGTATTCTCCGAGTGAGCCCTCTTACGCTCTTGCGTACCGCTCGCTATTTGGCTTCGATCCACTGAGCCCGTAGTACAGGATGTACAGATAGCAAATCACCGGCAAAATGAACGCATGGTGAAGACCCACTTGGTCGGCAATAACGCCTTGAATGACGGGCAGAATTGCCCCGCCCACGATGGCCATATTCAAAAGTCCGGAACCATTCCCGGTCAGGGGCCCAAGTTCCGCCACTCCCAAGCTGAAAATAGTCGGGAACATGATCGAATTGAAGAATCCGACGGCAAGAATCGTCCACATCGCCGTGTGGCCACCCAAAAGCATCGAAGCCGTAACCAGTGTCACTGCCAGCGCCGCGCAGAGCGCTAGCAGGGATCCGGGCCTGAAACGCCGGAGCAGTCCCGCGCCAAGAAATCGTCCAACCATGGCGCCACCCCAGTAGAACGAAACAAACCCTGCTGCGGTTTTGGCGGAAAGGTTCGCAATCTCGGGCAGACCAAAATAGTTGACCAGGAAGCTTCCGATGGAGACCTCTGCGCCCACATAAGCAAATATCCCAAGCGCACCCAGGAGAAGATTGCGATGTTTCCAGATCGAATCGTCGACTTTCTGTCCCGCGCTGCGCGCCGCGGTCTCGATTATTGGCAGCTTGAACGTGCCGATCAAAACCGCCAGCAAAACCAATGCAATCCCGATCACGGTATATGGCATCTTGACCGAGGCGGCCTCTTGCACACGGTACGTTTGAAGAGCCTGTGGTGCGAACTGCCGTATCTGTTCCATGGCCAGCGGCGCCGCACTCAGAATGAGCAGTCCTCCGATCTTCGGGGCGATCGTGGTGCCAAGCGAGTTGAAGGCCTGCGTGAGATCCAGCCGGCTCGAGGCCGTTTCAGGCTTTCCTAAGAGAGTCACATAGGGATTGGCAGCGACTTGAAGACCCGTGATACCTGCGGCAAGAATGAGGAGCGCGGTCAGGAACAGCGGATAGGAAGCAGCAGACGCCGCCGGTAAGAACAGGAAAGCTCCAAAAGCCATGGTGAGCAAGCCGACGACCATGGTCCGCTGATAGCCGATCGCGTTCACAACCTTCGACCAAGGAATTGAGAATAGAAAGTAGGCCGAAAAGAAGGCAAACTGGACCAGCATGACCCGCGCGTAACTCAGGTCAAAGATCGACTTCAGATGGGGTACAAGAATGTCATTCAGGCAGGTTAGAAATCCCCACATGAAGAACAACGTGGTAACGACAGCCAGAGGACGCGAGTAGTTTGGCGTCACTGAGGCTGCTACCAGACTCGGCGCGGGTCTGGACTCCGTTGTAAGTTCTCGAGTTGCCATTTCGTTTCACCTCGTGTTCCCAAACGTCTGTCGTTGTTGCACGTTGCTTGGCTATAAGTGCTCATAGCGAATTGCCAAAGCCGTTGTTTCCTGGAAGCGGCAGCTACCACCAATGTTCGGCCTGGACGCCGTAAGTCAGTCCATTCGTTCTGTTCAGATATGGAGTTCCGCCCACCAGGCCGCGGAATCCGTCCGACCAGTTTGCATACGTCAAGAACGCGCGCAGCACCGGCCGGCTGAAAAATTTTTGTCCCGCGCCGATTTGTGGCGCGATCGTGTACTTGCGCAGCCAGCCGTCGTATTGTCCGGTACTGTGCGTGTGGTCGAATCCACCCTCGAATGCCAGCGAGATATGTTTGGTGAAGAAGATTTCTGGTCGCGCGCCAAACGACACCCACTGATTCCAGTCATGCTGCGGATTTCCGTCCTTGCTGCGCTGGTAAACAAAGATTGGCATGATGGCAAACCTGTCGTTTGCCTGATAGACCACCTGTTCCGTGATCAAGAGCTTTTTCGCGCTATTAAGGTATGGAGTCGGATTATCGATATTCGTGCTGAAGTTGCTGGCCGCTCCGGTCCCGTACTGGATCGAAAACGCGTGATAGCCACCATGCCACTCCAGCCGCTGATGGCGCAGCCCGAACGCGTAGCCATCCGTGGTGGGTACTGTGCCAGCTGGTGTGTTGCCACCCTTCGAAGTTGCGTAATCGAACCAGCCACCCCAGAGGCCGGCGGGTCCCTTCAGGTCATAGAAACGCACGTCAATGTTGCTCTTCGCCAGGTTGCCGTTTGAGGTGACAATGTCAGGCCGCGCCCCCGAAAGGAATGCCACCGCCATCTTGCCGATTCTGAGATCGATGTCCTCAACGCCTGCGCCGTAGCCGCTCATGTCCAGCGGATAGAAGTCGTCGATGTCAATATGCTGCCGGCGGTAGTATCTTTCGCCCGCCCAGAACTTGGCGTTCGGCTGGCTCTCTAGGACGTTGCCCGCTTGAACAAAGGCTTCACGGAAGCGAAACTGATCGTTACCAGTGCCATTGGCGAAATTTGCATAATTGGCTGAGTTCGTGGTGTTGGCCTCTACCATGAACTCGCTTCTGATCCACGCCTTATCGGAATTGTGCTCCGGGTTTACCCAGTTGTTGACAAAGATCAATTCCGCATAGGTTTCAGCTTCATTTCCCAGACGGTATTTCGCCTCAGCCCCAGGCGCCTCGAATGCAACCTGTTGCCCGCCCGCGCTATTCAAACCGTAACCGGAGCGAAAATATCCATGGAACTCGAAGGTGCCGAGCTGTTCCTGCAGCTTTTCGATCTTTTGATCAGCATCTCTCAGGAGGTCATAGGTCGGTTCGGAGGCCAGTTGGCCTTGAAACTTTGCCCCAACCTGATCGGATTGTCCGAGGACCGATCGAGTCGCTTTCTCGCCCGCCAACTCCGCGGCCGAGACTATATTCTCCTTTGTTTTTTGCTGGACTTCTTTGTCGTCTTTGATTTGCTGCTCCAGGGCGGCGATGCGCTGTTGGAGGTCGCGAGTAGTCGTATCGTACTGCTGCTTCAGTTCTTGCAGTTGCTCCTGTAGCTTGTCAGTCTGTTGACCTGCTGCGCTCAAGCCCGCAAACGAAACCATCACGGCGCAACAGGCAAGCCACCTGAGCGGCCGTTTCCGATGACTACTTGACCCGGCAATCATGTTCTTGCTTTGCTCCTGCCTGCCACATGTTGTCTCCGATCTTGCGAAGAAACGATTCCGCGGTTCGGCATTCCTGTCAAAGCATGTGCGCTGCCATTGCGGGCGCGCAGCGCAGCACCGGCGCCGGGTCTTTATACTTAGGGGTTTATTCGCCTTGTAATGTGTGAATCCACTTTCAAAGAGGACCGAGGTGACGGTCGCGGGTTTGGCAGATGATTGACAGATGACAGGCACCAATCTCAGACCGCAAGGCGAGGCGTTTCTTTACATTACGCAAGCGGACAATGTTCTGAGTTAGCGAGGTCCGCCTTTCAAAGATGAGTGGGGGTCGAAGTGCTCGCTTGTGGGCGGCGCACGAAGTCATCGCGGGCGCGGTATTGCCGGACAGGAGGTGGGTCCATGCAATTTGGCGATGGCGTACGGGCAACCCTTCCTGTCTCTAGCATCCTGCTCGGATTCCTGTTCGCGGGCTTTTGGTGGACCCTGAACCGGGAGCTCACCTTTAAGCCAGAAGAACGGCATTTCAAGTTAGGCATCGGACTCCAGTTGGTCGGCATGGTAATGCTGGCGGTCTTCGGAGTGGTGCTGCCCATGCGGTCGATCGCGTATGCGAGTCCGGGACTTCTTCTTGACTATCGAGGGGTAGTTCTTGCACTGATCGTGATCTTCGGATATATGCTGACAGACCTCGGCCACTACGGCGTATTCAAGTGGCCGAAATACGAAACTCGATCGGAGAAGTTCCTTTTCGCGGCTACGCTGCTAGCGGTCCTCGCATTGATCGTGAAGTGGTGTTTCTTCTGATCTGATCTTTTCGCCGTGATCGCTCAGGGTCTGCGATGGCGTCTCTTCACGGACAACTGCGCCAGTGAGCGAGCTAAACTTGCGTTCACTGACGCGAGGTCCTGGGAAGATAGTTGTTCCTGAAGCCGCGCCGCGGCGCGTTGACGCGCTTCCTCGGCCTTTGCCTCGTCGATGTTGTCGGCACGCACCGCCATATCCGTCAAGATGGCCACACGGTCGTTCGTGATTTCAACCAGTCCCTCCCCAACCGCCAGAAAATCATCGTGGCCGCTCTTCTGGACCACCATTTCCCCCGGCACCAACTGCGTCATCAGCCGGACGTGTTGAGGGTAAATTCCCATCTCGCCCTCCACGCCCTGCAGCGTGACCATCTCCACGTCTTCGGAGTACACCGTCGCATCCGGTGTCACAATTTCGAGCTTCACAGTGTTGGCCATAGGTTTCGGTGTTCGATGGCGGCAACGAGCCGGCCTCAACCTTGCTTGATTTCCTCAATCGGGCCCTTCATGTAAAAGTTTGCTTCCGGTACGTCGTCGTGTTTTCCGTCGAGGATCTCCTTGAAGCCGCGAACGGTATCGGCCACGGGAACCTGTTTGCCTTCGCGTCCGGTGAACACCTGCGCTACGCTGAACGGCTGGCTCAGGAAGCGCTGAATCTTCCGAGCGCGGAATACAGTCAACTTGTCTTCCGGCGAAAGCTCATCCATGCCCAGAATGGCGATAATGTCCTGCAGATCTTTGTAGCGTTGAAGCACCCTCTGCACTCTACCCGCAACCTCATAGTGCTCCTGGCCTACGATTTCGGGCGCCAGCGCGCGCGAGGTCGAGGCCAGGGGATCCACGGCGGGATAGATCCCCAACTCGGCAATTGCACGATCGAGGACGATGGTCGCATCCAAGTGCGCGAAGGTTGTGGCCGGCGCTGGGTCAGTCAGGTCATCAGCCGGTACGTACACGGCCTGGAAGGACGTGATCGAGCCTTTCTTGGTCGAGGTAATCCGTTCCTGAAGGGCACCCATCTCGGCCGCAAGGGTCGGTTGGTAACCTACGGCGCTGGCGGTGCGACCCAGCAGCGCCGAGACCTCAGAACCGGCCTGGGAAAAGCGAAAGATGTTGTCAATGAACAGCAACACATCCTGGTTCTTCTCATCGCGGAAATATTCTGTGATGGCGAGCCCGGAGAGAGCCACGCGCAGACGGGCCCCTGGTGGCTCGTTCATCTGGCCATACACCAGAGCGATTCTTGACGCGCCCAGGTTGTCCTGCTTGATGACCCCAGCCTCCGACATTTCGTGGTAGAGATCGTTCCCTTCCCGCGTGCGCTCGCCCACGCCGGCGAACACCGACACGCCACCGTGGAGTTTCGCAATATTGTTGATCAACTCCATGATCACGACCGTCTTGCCCACTCCGGCGCCGCCAAAAGCGCCGACTTTGCCGCCTTTCAGGAACGGGCAGATTAAGTCGATCACCTTGATGCCGGTCGCGAGCACTTGCGGAGAAGTCGATTGATCCTCCAACGATGGCGGCTTGCGATGGATGGGATAATATTTCTCGGCCTTAACCGGTCCGCGTTCATCCACCGGGTTGCCGGTGACGTCAAAGATCCGGCCCAGGACACCGTCGCCCACTGGCATGGTGATGGGCTCGCCCTTGTCGGTCACCTCGAAGCCGCGTTTGAGGCCCTCGGTGCCAGCCATGGCGATGGCTCGAACCAATCTGTCTCCGAGGTGCTGCTGCACTTCGAGCGTCACCTTCGCAGGCTGGTCCTTAATCTTGAACTCGACGGTCAAGGCGTGGTAGATCCCCGGCAACGCTTCCGGAAACTCGACGTCCACTACCGGACCGCTCACTTTTACGATCTTGCCTTTGTTCATATTCTTCTTTCCCAGTTCGCAACGACCAATACCTTTCGCTCACTCCGTCTGGCCACCAGCGATTTCCAGCAATTCCTTTGTAATATTGCCCTGCCGCTGCTTGTTGTATTCGAGTGACAAATCGTGGATCAGGTGGTTGGCGCTATCCGTGGCGTTTTTCATCGACACCATGCGCGCACTCTGCTCGCTGGCCTTGGCATCCAGCAACACCTGATGAATGTATAAATTGAGGTAGTGCGAGAGCAGATACGCGACTACCGTCTCCGGATTGGGCTCAAATACGGACTCGGTGTCGTCCGCTTTCAGCTCTTCCTCCGATTCCATGCCCGGAATTTTCAACTCGGCAATTGCACCCACGGGAAGGTAGTCCATGGTGAGAGGATCCTGAGTGAGGGTGTTCACAAAGCGGGTAGCTACGACCTGGACCTGGTCAACCTCCCTCTTCAGAAAAAGGTCACGGGCGCAGGCTGCAATCGCCGCCGAATCGGAAAAGCGAGGAGAGTCGGCATATTCGAATTTCGCAGCCAGCTGACGGCCGGTTCGAGCGACGAATTGCGCTGCTTTGCGTCCGGCTGTGATGAAGACCGTCGATTGAGGATCAAACCGGGAAGCCACACGGAACACATTGCCGTTCAGTGCTCCGCACAAACCCTTATCGGCGGCAATGAGAATCACTGCTCTCTTTCTGACGTCGCGCTTTTCCAGCAATGGATGGCTGAACTCTCCCATGCGGGTGGTCGCTTCCCGCTGGATACGGTACAGGAGGTAGGCAAAGGGGCGGCCACCCAGCGCGGCCTG
>DATEQW010000197.1:0-17446 GCA_035272245.1 Candidatus Sulfotelmatobacter sp.
ATGGTGAGTTCGCGCGGTGAGCCGGTCATTGATTCCAAGCGTGGAATTTCGCTGACTCCTCTGCATCTTGGCACACGCACTACTGGAGCCGTAGGCATCGCTGGACCCGCACTTTCGCGCGCCACTCTTGAGGCCCTTGGCAGCATGATCGGCATCGCCATCGAACGCGCCGGAGCCATGGAAAAACTCTCACAAACCGAGGCAGCTCACCAGAGTGAAAACCTGCGCGCCGTTCTGCTCGATTCCGTGACCCACGAACTGCGCACTCCGCTCACCGGAATCAAGGCGGCCGTGACCGGCCTGCTTTCCGATTACAACCTCGACGAAGCTCAGCGTAAGGAGTTACTCACCGTCATCAACGAAGAAACCGATCGCCTCGACCGCTTGGTGGGCGAAGCCACGGAGATGGCTCAACTCGATGCTCACAAGGTGGAGCTCCACATGGCTCCCGTGGATGTCGCTAGCGTGATCGAGTCGGCGGTGGAGGAATCCAGAACGGTCCTCGCCCAGCACCCGCTGGAAGTGCGCGTCCCCGCATCGTTGCCAAAGGTAAAAGTGGACTCTGACCGCATTGCAGAGGTCCTGAAGCAGTTGCTGGAAAACGCGGCGAAATACTCCCCACCTACTGCCCCGATCACCATAACCGCGGAGCAAAAGGGAGATCGCGTCATCACCAGCGTCACCGATCATGGGCCCGGCATCGACGACTTTGAGCAGTCCCTGGTCTTCGACAAGTTTTATCGTGGCCGCGATCAGCGCTATAGCGTGCAAGGCACCGGCATGGGATTAGCCATTGCCAAAGCCATCGTAGAAGCCCACAACGGAGTCGTGGGCGTCACCAGCCAACTCGGCCGCGGGTCGGTCTTCTCCTTCGAACTACCTGCTGCGTGAGGCCGCTTCAATTCTTCAACTTCGGTCTCTCGCAGGTGTCGACAATCTTCGTCGGATCGATCGCATCCTTATCCACCTGCTCTTCCAGAATCTTCCCGTCTTTCCCAATCAGGAAGTTCACCCGGCGCGCGGCTTTGTACTTGTCCACATAAATACCGTACTTGCGAGTCACCTCTCCGCCCCAATCGCTCAGCAGAGGAAACGTAACTTCGATTTGATCGGCGAAGGCTTTATTGGCGAAGGCGCTATCCATGCTCACACCCAGGACCTGGGTATCGGTAGCTTCCAGCCTTTTCAAATCCTGCTGGAGAGCTTTCATTTGCTTGGTTCAACCACCGGTGAAAGCAAAGATGAAGAATGCCACCACCACGTTTTTCTTCCCGCGGTACTGGCTCAAGGAAACGGGCTTCAGGTCGTTCCCGTCAAAATAGTTCAGGGTGAAATCCGGCGCCATGTCTCCTACCTTGGGCATCGACATGGACGCATTCTCTGCCTGCTTCGCTTGCCCCAAGGCCGGAGTGGACGAGGCGATCGCCAACGCACCCAGAAGCAAAGACGCAGCCAACGCGCTCGATAGTCTTCTCTGCATTACGTTCCTCCTGGCCGAATGATAGCCCACAGCTGCCGAGATATTGTAATTTCGAGTTATCGAGACCGTACCGGGATGCCAGTCAGTACCTGCCCTCATATCGTTTCGCATTGCCGAATGAGACCCCGAACCAGTAAATTCGTTTCGTACGAAACTTCACTTCGCCCATGAGTCTCACCACACTGAACGACATTTTCTTCGCTGCCACCGAGCGCAATCTCGAGCGCGCCATGCTCTACCGCGATGCCGGAAAGTGGCTGCCCATTTCTTCGTCAGTCTTCAGCCGCAACGTCGCCGCCACCGTTTGCGCCCTGCAACGATGGGGCATCAAGAAGGGCGATCGCATCGCGATTCTTAGCGAGAATCGCCCGGAGTGGTCCACTGCCGATTTCGCCATTTTGTTGCTGGGCGCGGTCACCGTGCCCGTTTACGCGACGCTCACTCCCGAACAGACCGCTTACACCCTGAGCGACTCCGGTTCCAGCGTGATCTTTGTCTCTACGGAACACCAATTTCGCAAAGTTCGGGCCATCCTCTCTCAAACCCAAATCAAGAAGATCGTGGTCATGGATCATCTTCAGATCCCAAGCGAACTCGCCGCCAATTGCGTGCTCATGGATGCATTCATGACCCAGGGTCCCCTCGCGCTCGATCCCCAAACTGAATCCCGCGCCCGCTCGATTCAGCCCGACGACCTCGCTACCATCATCTACACCTCAGGCACCACAGGAACCTCCAAGGGCGCGATGCTCACCCATGGCAACTTGGCGTCGAACATCTCGTGCTCGCTGCTTGGCTTCGATATGCGCCCCGGGCTGGTCAGCGTTTCGTTCCTCCCGCTCTCGCATGTCACCGCGCGGCACGTCGATCTCGCGCTGCTCTACCACGGCGTCACTCTGGCGTATTGCTCATTCATGGAGAATCTCCCGCAAACTCTTTTGGAAGTGCGGCCCACCCTCTGCGTCTCTGTTCCCAGGGTCTACGAAAAGATCTACGCCAAAACCGAGACGACGGCTCGCGGCTTCCCCCGGCACGCCATTTACCGCTGGGCGCTTTCCGTTGGCCGCGCTCACAAACCTGAAATTCTCACGGGAGAGACTCCCACTTCTCCCAGCTGGAAACTTGCCAACAATTTGGTCTTCTCGAAAATTCGCGCCGGTATGGGCGGGAACGTCGAGACGTTCATCTCTGGAGGCGCGCCCCTGGGACGCGAGCTCGCCGAATGGTTCGCCACTATCGGCATCCGCATTCACGAGGGCTATGGACTGACGGAAACTTCTCCCGTGATCGCCGTCAACACACCGATCCACCATCGCATCGGCACGGTGGGCAGGACCCTTCCCAATCTCGAAGTCCGCATTGCCGAGGATGGCGAGATTTTGGTGCGCGGCCCCTCCGTCTTCAAGGGATACTGGAACCGTCCCGAGGAGACTCAAAACGCGTTTCAGGACGGTTGGTTCAAGACTGGCGACATCGGCAACATCGACGCCGATGGATATCTCTCGGTCACCGATCGAAAAAAGGAACTTATCAAAACCTCCGGGGGAAAGTTCATTGCTCCGCAGCCGATCGAAAACTCTCTGAAGCTGAATCCGCTGGTCGGAACCGCTGCCATCATCGGCGACCGGCGTAAGTTTGCCTTCGTCCTCATCTCCCCGAACTTCGCGCTTCTAGAAGAATGGGCCCGCTCCAACGATGTTGGTTTTTCCTCGCGCGCTGAACTCGTCGCCAACGCAAAGGTCCAAGCCCTTTACGATGGGATTGTGGAAGAGATCAACAAGAGTCTCGCGCGCTTTGAAAAGCTGAAGCGTGTGTTGCTCGTCGCTGATGAATTCACGGCTGACAATGGTGCTCTGACCCCTACAATGAAACTGCGACGCCGCGTTGTCGAAGACCGCTACCGTCTCCAGATCGACGACCTCTACGCTCAGGCCGAATCCGGAACCACGTCGTAAGCAGTGCCGCTCGCTGCGGTGCGTCAAACGCCGCTCGACATTTCTCCCACTCGGTTTACAATGAAGGGTCATGACCGATGCCCTTCATATCGCCGACCGCTCCTTCCGCTCGCGCCTGATCGTCGGTACGGGAAAATACAAATCCTTCCAGGAAACCGCCCGCGCTCTTGAGGCTAGCGGAGCCGACATGGTCACCGTCGCCGTACGGCGCGTCAACCTGGACCGCAGCAAGGAATCGTTGCTCGACTACATCGATCCCAAGAGATATTTCCTGCTTCCCAACACCGCCGGTTGCTTTACGGCCGACGAAGCGATCCGTGCTGCGCGCCTCGGCCGCGAAGTCGGACTCTCCGACTGGGTGAAGCTCGAAGTGATCGGCGATCAAGCCACGCTCTACCCAGACGTGCAGGCCACGCTCGAAGCCACGCGCGTTCTGGTTGGCGAAGGCTTTACCGTCCTGCCCTACACTTCCGACGACATCGTCTTTGCCAAGCGCTTGATCGACGCCGGCGCCGCTGCGGTAATGCCGCTCGGTGCTCCCATCGGCAGCGGCATGGGTATTCAGAACCAGGCTCACATCCGTATTCTGCGTGAGATGATCACGGCTGTGCCTCTCATCGTGGATGCCGGCGTAGGCACCGCATCGGATGCGGCGATCGCCATGGAACTCGGCGCCGACGCAGTCCTTATGAATACTGGCATCGCTAACGCGCAGGATCCTGTGCTGATGGCCGAGGCCATGCGCAACGGGGTGCTCGCTGGACGCCAAGCCTATCTCGCAGGTCGGATGCCGAAGAAGCTGTATGCTACGGCAAGTTCTCCACTCGAAGGTGTGGTCCGTTAGCCGCAGCTTTATCTGGCAAAAATCAACAACAAAAGGGCGGCCAAAGCCGCCCTCTTTATCGCACCAAAACCTCAGAGCATCTTCGCGCTGTCCACGTGAATGCTATCGCCCATCACATGGCCAGTTACCGCGATGTGGTGTCCAACATGATCCTTCAGCGCATCGGGGTTGTCCACCATCAGGACCTTCGAATCCTTATCGGTCACGATCACCATCTTCGCGCCGGCGGCCAGGCATTTCTTGGTGCACGCCTCAGCCTTGTCGTTGGCACCCTTGGCGCCGCACTTATCATCGCTCACCCACCCGTTGACGGTTGTGGCCTTCCCCATATCGTCAAAAGCCATCGCCGTCAGGGCGAATACAAAAAACATTGCAAGAGTCAGCACTAGAACTTTTCTCATGGCCGGTTTTTCTCCTTTTGATCTTCTTGATGTTTCGATCGCGGTCCCACGCCGCAGGTGATAGGAGGGATTTTAATCGCGCGCCCGGCAGCAACTCAATCTTCCACCGATTCGTCGATTGCCGGAACTATACCACACAGGATGTTCCCGATTGTCATACCCTGGAGGAGGGTAATCGTCCACCACTTACCTTCTCGCTGAGTGACTGGCTGGCGGCGCTGGATTCGCTGGAGCCGGTACGTACACCAACTCACCGGGACGCGCGTAGTGCAACTGCTCGCGAGCTTCTTTCTCGATGGCTTTTTCGTCCGTCTGCAATCCTTGAATCTGCAGCGTATACAGCTCGTTTTCCTTCTGCTCCTGCATGATGCGTTTTTGCAGCGACTCATACTCAGCCCGCTTCTGCTTGTAGACAACCATCCCGTTGGCGCCAAACATCACGTGCACGAACAGCAAGCCTGCCAGCACCGCAACCGTAATGGTCGCCATCCGCCGCCGCAGAGCATAAAGTCGCGCGAAAACCGGGCGCCCCCTTTCCATCCAGGCGGCGGCCATCGCCTCGGCCCGAGGCGCTTGCTCGGCCATCGCCCGCAGCCCCTCTTGTGGCGTGGGAAATCGCCGGATATTCGTCAGCTTCTTCTTCATTCGAAAATTCAGTGCCTGGCTGCCGTAGTCAGTCTCCAGACCGCGTTCTCTCGCGGCAACTACTCAGTGAACGTCCCCTTCCCTTGCGACGTCAAGGGGAAGTTCGCCGCTGTGAATAGAAGGAATCAACTTGGTTATATATTGCCTTCAAAAGGAATTACCCCTCGTGAACAAACGTGAGGTGCTACTCTCTCCACATTGGTTGGTTTCTCGCTGACCGCTGAAGGCGGATTTCATATGACCGACAAGCGAATCGTTCTCACTACCGCCGGCTCGCAAGAAGAAGCTCAGATGATCGCGCACCATCTGGTAGAGGGGCGCTTGGCCGCCTGCGTCAACATCGTCCCGCAAATCGCATCTATCTACCGCTGGCAAGGCAGCATCGAAGAGGCCCGCGAGTCCCTTCTGGTAATCAAGACCACAGCGGCTGCGTTCAAAGACGTACGCCAAGCCATCGCCAAGCTTCACTCCTACGAGCTTCCCGAATGCATCTGCCTGACGGTTGAAGACGGATCACCGAATTACTTGGCATGGCTTGGCGAATCTGTCGCTGCCGCAGGCGAGGAGAGTAGTTCCTGAGATAGGTGATCCCTGCAGATCCGGCCTAAAGGCTTCTAGATCGCAGCCAGCCCGATTTCCAGATCTTCCAGTATGTCCTGCAAATCCTCGATCCCGACGGAAATCCGCACCATTCCATCCGTGATCCCGATCGCCTTGCGCCCTTTTTCACCCAGCGCTGCATGCGTCATCGTCGCCGGATGCGAGATTAGCGTTTCCACACCACCCAGCGATTCGGCGAGCGAGCACACGCGCAATTTCTTCAGCATCTTGTTGGCATTCTTCAGCGATCCGGTTTCAAACGTGATCATTGCTCCGAAGCCGCTCATCTGCCGCTTTGCCAACTCGTGCTGCGGATGATTTTTCAATCCGGGATATAGAACTTTTGCCACTTTCTTGTGCTTCGCTAAGAATTCCGCCACCGCGCGCCCGTTGCGGTCGTGGATCTCCATCCTCGCCGCCAGCGTCTTCACCCCGCGCAGCAACAGAAAGCACTCAAATGGAGAAAGAATCGCCCCGGCGCACTTTTGCAAGAACGCCAGCATCTCGGCCTGCTCTGGCCTGCTGCACACCACCACGCCACCCAACCCATCGCTATGTCCGTTCAGAAATTTGGTGGTCGAGTGCACCACCATGTCCGCGCCCAGCGCCAGCGGTTGCTGAAAGTAGGGCGACATGAATGTGTTGTCGACCACTAACTCAACTTTCTTGCGCCGGCAAATCTGGCTGATCGCCGGCAGATCGCTCAGCCGCATCAGCGGATTGGTCGGAGTCTCGACATGCACCATCCGCGTATTCTTTCGGATCGCGCGCTCTACGTTCTTTGCATCAGACGTATCCACATAGGAAAATTCCAGCCCGAATCCCGTCAAAACCTGGTTAAACAGCCGTGGCGTCCCTCCGTAAAGATCGTCGCCGCACACCACATGGTCCCCGGCCTTCAGCATGCTCGCAATCGCGTTGATCGCGGCCATCCCGCTGCCAAATACGCGCGCCGCTACTCCGCCTTCCAGCGATGCCAAATTCTCCTCAAGCCGATCCCGCGTGGGGTTCGACACCCGCGAATATTCGTAACCTTTGTTCTCCCCGATGCCTTGCTGAACATAAGTGGAAGTCAGATAAATGGGCACGTTGACCGCGCCCGTAAGAGGATCCGGCTGTTGCCCATCGTGGATCGCGCGGGTAGCAAAACCAGTCTGTCTATTTTTTGTCATGAATGTATTCTTGAACAGCTCGACGTTCTCAGCGTTTTTCCGCGCGGACCGGAGCATCCGTCGCGATTGAGTTTTTCCTAAATTCCGCCTTCAAAAATCTTCTTCGACAAATAGCGCTCCGCCGAATCCGGAATAATCGTGGCCACCCGTTTCCTCGCGCCCAGCCGCCGCGCCACGTCCAGAGCCGCAAAAACCGCCGCCCCTCCGCTCGATCCCGCCAGCACGCCTTCCTGCGCAGCCAGCAGCTTCACCGTGGCAAAAGCATCCTCGTCCGTCACGGCAATTACTTCGTCGCACACTGAGCGGTCAAATGTCGTGGGAATAAAGCTCACCCCGATTCCTTCCACCTTGTGCGGGCCTGGTTCCCCGCCAGCCAGAATCGAACCCTGCGTCTCCACCGCGAACGCTCGGACTCCCGGTACGTGCTCTTTCATGTAGCGCGCGATGCCAGTGAACGTTCCACACGTACCGCAGCCCAGAACCACAGCATCCACTTTCCCACCCATCTGCTCGAACATTTCCACCGCTGTAGTCTCGTAGTGATAGTCCGGATTCGCCATGTTCTCAAACTGCCCCGCCATGAACGCTTCCTTGTCGCTGGCCACCAGTTCTTTAGCGCGCCGGATCGCGCCCCGCATGCCCTCTTCGTCTGGAGTGCGCTCCACTTCTGCCCCCAGCGCACGCATGATGATCACTTTTTCTTGCGAAAAATTTTCCGGAACAAACAGCTTCACCTTGTAGCCGCGATTCACCCCGATCAGCGCCAGTCCGATACCCGTATTTCCTGCCGTCGCTTCCACGATCGTTCCACCGGGCGCGAGCTTCCCTTCCTGCTCCGCTCGCCGGATAATCCCGATGGCCGCGCGATCCTTTACACTGCCGCCCGGGTTCAAGTATTCAAGTTTGGCGAAGATGTCAGCGGAGCCGGCGGGAACCAATCGTTTCAGCCGCAACATGGGAGTTCCGCCGACCAAATCCGTGATATCGTCGGCGACTCCGAGATGGGATACTTCAAGATTTTTCTGGTGCACGTTACAGGGTAAGGGGGAGGGTCTGGAATCGTCAATGGAACGAAAGCCCGAGAACTAGATTACGTCGATTTCCGCCGGCTCTCGAAAACCGGTAAGGGAAGGCTTCACTTTGTTCCGGCCACCGTTTGGGTCGCATAATATCCGCTCTTGGTTCTCACCACCATCTTGCCATGCCCTTTTGACTTGGCTTCCACGCGGATCGCGCGGAATCCCCCCGCGCCCCTTGGATTCGTCGGCTTATAGCCAATCGTGTACTGGTTGCGGATATCGTGTGCTACCTGCCGGCTGATCTCGTCCACTTCGTCCAGCGTCTTCGGAAAAAATGCCAACCCTCCGGTTCGCTGGGTAATGATCTCCAGCGCGCGCTTGGCGCGTTTGGGGTGCTCTTCATCTCCCAAGATTCCGATCGCGTACACCGACGGCCCGTTTTCCTCCTGCAGTTGCTTCACTGCCTGCTCCAACGTTTCCCGGCTCGCGTTGTCTTCTCCATCCGTCACCACGAACAATACCTTCCGCTCCAGCCTCGCGTCTCTCTTCAAGTGATCGGCAGACGCAACCACTGCTTCGTAAAGGGCCGTTCCACCTCGAGCATCAATCTTCTCCAGAGCCTCTTTCAACCTCAGCAGGTCGTTGGTGAAATCCTGATCGAGATAGTATTCGTCATTAAAATTCACCACGAAGACCTCATCCTGAGGATTGCTCGACCGCACCAGATTCAGCGCCGCCTGATTCACCTTGGCGCGCTTTTCCCGCATTGACCCGGAGTTGTCAATCACGATCCCCATTGCCACCGGAATATCTTCGTGATGAAAGGAAATGATCGTCTGCGGCTTTCCATCTTCGTACACAGAGAAAGCAGTCCGGTCCAGGTCGGTCACAATGCGTTGCCTGTCATCCACCACAGTCGCATGCAACATAACTTCATCGACGTCTTTGCGGATGACAAAAGTTCCGTTGTCCTGAGATTGCTGCTGCCGACTCGAAGGCATTGTAGTTGCCGCGGATGGAGGTTTTGGGGCTGGAGGCTGCGCTGCCTCCGGTTGGGCTTGTGAAGATTGGGCGGGGGGTGCTTGGGCCTGAGAAGCTTGGCTCCGAAAGGACTGCCACTCCGCGTGCCCGGCAACCGGCCGGATCAGAACAACAACTAGGGCCGCCAACGCGCATTTTAGGAAAATAGAGAAGTTCGCTCCCTTATTCTTCGGGTGCGTAATATCCAGTCCGGGCATACACTCGCAGCGGTGGCAATCCTTTCGGAGGCAGTAACTTCACCTTGATCTTACGCCATTTGCCGTCGCGCGAGCCGTTCTGCGGACGATACCCCAGCACGTACTGATTGCGCAGTTCGACCCCGATCTTCGTGGCCACGTCCGCGAGATCGTTCGGATTTTCTACCGTAAAGGCTCGCCCACCCGACAACTCCGCTATCTCGCCCAGCAGCGCGGGACCGAGTCGTTCTTCTTCGGTCGGGAAGTACCGGTCATAAATCCCGATCGCGTAGACCATCACATCCGCTTCCTTCACCAACGCCTTGATCTCCCCCTCGGTGTAGCGGCTGTGATTGTCTCCACCGTCAGAAATGATCAGCAGAGCTTTCTTGCCATACTTGGCTTGCCGCATCTTGGTAACACCCATGTAAATCGCGTCCAGGAGCGCGGTCCGCCGGCGGGGCACGGTAAACACCAGCTTGCCCTGAATATCATCCACGGAACTGGTAAAGTCGCTGACCACCTCGGGTTCGTCCGAGAAGGTGATCATGAAAAACTCGTCCTGAGGGTTGGCAGTTTTGAAAAACTCGATCACCGCGTCCTTGGCCCGGTCCATCTTGCTGCTCATACTGCCGCTGGAATCGAAGATTACTCCCAGCGAGACCGGAGCGTCTTCACTGGAGAAAGTCTTGATCTCCTGCCCCGTGCTGCCTTCAAACAGCTGGAAGTTCTGCTTCTCCAGCCCCGTCACCAACCGGTTCATCGGATCCGTGATCGTAACCGGCACCAGCACCAGGTCCGCGTTTACCTTTAAGGGACGGATCTGCGTCTTCAACGATGGAGAAACGATGCTCTCCTTCGGCACTTCTTCCGCCTTGGCATTTTCTACGGCTCGCGGGACCACGTGGACGTCATTCACATCCGTCTGTCCCGCGGCCGGCAGTGCTCCGCTTAAGCACGCGCTAACCGCCAGCAAAACCAAGGTTTTCGAGATAGAAAACCGAAGAGGAAGAGAAAGACTGCGCAACATTGTCCCCCCCCGGACAGCACTCAGGTTCGAGGGTCGAACACTACCGGATTTCCCAGTTCGGGCGACAGGGCAAGATAACCGGCGCTCATCCATAAAGGACATAAGCACCTCATTTGGCCGCGATAGTATCACAGCTTTCTCCGGGCGGCTGCGGTATTTTTGTCAAATCTTGGAGATAATCCCGGATTGGACGCGCCTTTTCAGGCGCTTCGTCCCAACCCGGTGATTCTCAAGGCGGAAATCCGCTGCTCCCTTGTTACAATCAAAGGTTTCCATGGCTGACATTCATCCCTTTCGCGCGTTCCGTTACGATCCCCAACGGACTTCCCCAGCTCTGGTGGTGACCCAACCTTACGACAAGATCACTCCTGCTCTCCATGAACGCTACTACGCGGCCAGCCCGTACAACCTCGTCCGCATCATCCTGGGGCGGCACGAAGTGGAGGACAATCCGGAAAACAATGTATATTCGCGCGCAGCGGCCAGCTTTCGTGACTGGCGCCGGCAAGGCATTCTCCGCCAAGATGCCCGGCCGTCTCTATACGCGTATTCCCAGCGCTTCAAGCTTCCAGGTTCCGACCAGGAACTGGAGCGCCGCGGTTTCATCGCCTTAGGCCGCATTGAAGACTATTCTGCGGGCGTCGTATTCCGCCACGAGCACACCTTGGCCAAGCCCAAGGCCGACCGCCTCGACTTGCTGCGCGCCACCCGTGCCCATTTTGGCCAGATTTTTATGCTCTATGAAGATTCCGGTCAGGTCGAATCCCTGCTCACCTCTCCCGCCAGCCCGGAGATCACCGTGACCGATGAATATGGAGTTCTTCACCGCGTCTGGCAAGTCTCTGATCCCCAAGTGATCGGTTCCGTCCGCTCCGCGATGAGCGACAAAAAACTCATTATTGCCGACGGCCACCACCGCTACGAAACCGCACTCAATTACCGCAACGAGCGCCGGAAGAATAACCAGCAGGCTGCTGATTCCTCCGTAAGCGCTCAGCCAAGCGTTGCGCCTCACGAGTACGTCATGATGACTTTCGTCAACATGAACAGCCCCGCCCTCCTCATCCTGCCCACGCACCGGGTCGTTCACAGCCTGGCTTCGTTTTCGGAAGAAAACTTCCGCAATTCCGCTCGCGCATTTTTCGACATCGAGGAAGTCGATGCTTCTCTTGACGCTCCCCGTGCCACCGCCATGCTTCGCGAATCCGGACGCGCCGGCTCCAGCATCCTGGCTGTCACCCCCACCCGTGCATTCCTGTTGCACCATCCCAACCCCAACGCCGCGCACGTATTCAACGGGCTCTCCATTCGCCAGCAATCGCTCGACGTGGTGCAGTTGCACAAGGTCCTGCTGGAAAATGTCTTGCACCTCACCGAAGAATCCATTCGTAACCAGCAAAACATTGCCTACGTGCGCGACGCCGCCGATGCTCTCTCGCATCTGGAAGCGAGCCCCCGCGCCAACATTGTTTTCCTGATGAATCCCTGCCGCATGGCGCAAGTCCGCGACATTGCCTTCGCCGGCGAAGTCATGCCCCAGAAATCCACCGACTTTTACCCCAAGCTCCTCAGCGGATTGACGGTCTATGCCCTTGATTAGCGGGCCTCATGAGGGGACTGCCGCCTTCGGCTGCCTCCAGCTTCGTTCTAATACCCGCGTAGGGTTGCAACTACTATTCACCATCGGTACCGTCCTCTTCCTAGCCGTTCCGCTTTCCGCCGCACCTCCTGAAAAACATCTTTCCATCTACTCCACCGCCGCAAACTATTCCTTGCCCATCGTTCAGCGCCAGGGCCGTGACTATGTTGGATTGCTCGAACTGCTTGAACCGCTTGGCACAGTCAGCGCCAAGGTCGATGGCCAACGCTGGCGTCTGCACTACAACAACGTTCTCGGAGAATTTACCGCCGACAAAGCCCGCGCCCGCGTCCAGGGACGCGACGCCGATCTCTCGGCAAAATTCATCCTTGAGAACGGACGCGGCCTTGTTCCCCTCGCCTCCCTCAATTCCCTTCTGCCCCGGTTCTTAGGTGGTCCCGCAACTCTCCATGAGCAATCCAACCGTCTCTTTATTGGCAGCGTCGCCACTCACTTCACTGCCTCCGTCGCTTCGGACGATCCTTCGCGCCTCGTTTTTCAGTTCACCGCTCCCGTCAACCCCTCCGTCGCCAGTGAACCCGGCAAAGTGCGCCTGACCTTCAACCACGAACCGGTTACAGCCCCCGCTTCACCCACACTCACCTTCTCCAGCAAACTCGTCCCTTCCGCCACCTATTCGGAGAGCGGCGGCGCCGCCGATATCACGGTGACCACCACCGTTCCCTTGCTGGCCACCTTCAGCAACGACGGCCGCACCATCACGCTTGCTCCTCCGAAATCGCAAATTGCCGGCAACCCGGCCGCGAAGCCTCCCACTCCTCCGGCCCAAAGCGTTCCCGCCGTACAGCCGCCAACTCCGCCTTCCGCTCCACGCCGCTATTTCGCAGTGGTCGACGCCAGCCACGGCGGGGCCGACCGCGGCGAAGCCCTGAGCGCTTCGATCGCTGAAAAGGACGTGACTGTCGCCTTCGCCCGCCTGCTTCGCCAGGAACTCGAAAGTCGGGGCATCGCTACGCTCGTCCTCCGCGACTCCGACGCCAACCTTTCACTCGACGATCGCGCCTTTTTCGCCAACACTACTCACGCTGCCATCTATATCGCTCTGCACGCCGCTTCCAGCGGCCATGGCGTTCGCCTCTACACCGCGATGCTTCCGTACGCCGATGATGAGGCCCGCGGCCCCTTCCGCTCCTGGCCTACAGCCCAGTCTCCATCCATCCCACTTAGTCAGGCCGCGGTTACAAGCGTGGCCGGGATGTTGAAAAGAATCCAGGTTCCAGTCCGAACGCTCACGGCTCCGCTCCGTCCTCTGAACAACGTCATCACCGCCGCCATTGCGGTTGAGGTCGCCCCACCCGCGTCCGACGTCTCCGCCCTCAATTCGCCTGATTACCAGCAACTCATTGCCGGCGCCGTGGCTAACGGAATTGTAGCCATCCGGTCGCAACTCGGAGCCGCGCCGTGATTCCGCGACACTTTTTTATCGCGCTTTCCATTTTGCTTGCCGCCGTGCTCGCCATGAGCATCTACGCGTGGCGCATGCGCGGACGCGCCGCCGCTACTCCCGTAGCCTCCGTCGATACTCGCCCGGTTGTCCCACCCGTTGCCGGAGCCACTGAGCGCGTCACTCTGTACGTGGCCTACGATGACATCGGCATCCTGCGTGCCCAGTCCGCGCAAATTCCCATGCCATCCGTCCGCCAGGAGCGCGCCGAGGAAGTCCTTCGGGCCCTGATCGCTCTTTATCTCGATAAGACTTCCCCTCACCCGCTCCCGCCCGGCTCTGACATTCGCAGCGTCTATCTCGTCGATCCCGGTCTTGCCGTCATCGACGTCAATGCGGCCTTGGCCGACGGCCATCGCTCCGGCGTGCTTGCCGAGGAACTGACCGTCGCATCGCTCATTCAGACGCTCTCCGCCAACATCCCGGGCATTCTGAAGATGAAAATTCTGGTGGAAGGCAAACAGCGTGAGACCTTGGCGGGTCACGCGGATCTATCCAACTTCTTCGACGTTTCGGCCGTCAATCAGCTAACGTCGCAACTGCAGTCGACGCAGTAGTTGTTGAGCTATCCCGGCCTAGCACGCGACAAAATCCGTACAACCCACACCAGGCCGGAACCGTCCACGCATACCAGAATGTCGTCCGGTGCTCCAGAATAAGCGCCAACACCATGGCGTTCATGCAGACGTACAAGATTGCAACGCCGGCCGAAATCGATCGGCGGCTTGTCGTCAGCCATTCCGCGGCTTGGAACACACACGGCAGAAGAACAATTTGGTCGAAAAACCATCCGTATGAAGTCGTAAGAAGCGAGGCGAGAAGCAAGATGGGCATTTCTTCTCGCCATTGCCACCCATCACGCACTTTCCTCCACCTGAAGAGAAACCAGAGTAGAGCGAGCACTGCCGGCAATGCTTGCACCCACTGATGTTGCGGAAACCACAACCGAAAAACGCCGCCGAGGGTTGGACTAAGCTCCGCTAGCACCCCGCCGCTCGTCAACAGACCGAAGTACTGAGCAAAAATCGCGTGATCCATAGCAATCGCGATTAAGCTCGCCGATAGCGTAACGACGCCGAGTGCCGCCAGAATTCTGCCCTTCGATTTTCGAATCGTCCAAAACAGAAGTCCTATCCACAAAAGAAAAACGAGATGCGGCTTCAGGGCAACCAGATACAGGAATGCTCCCGCGCGGCCGAGTTTTTCTTTCTTTTCGAAATGAAGGAATCCGGCGATTCCCAGCAGCACCAGAGGACTCATCTGACCAATCGCCAACCCTACTGCGACGGGCAAAAACACTGCCGTAGCCAGCCAGGGAGTCCAACGCTGCTCTCCCTTTGCTTGATAAACGCCCCAGAGCCATCGCGTCGCGGCCATCACTGCGATCAGGTTGCCCACCAACCAGAGTCCTTGCGCTGCGCCAAACGGTAAGAGTCCGAGAAGAACGATGACGGGCACAGCCCACGGCGGGTTGCGCATGATGAGAGGTTTAGCCTGCGCGAACCCAAGCTGTCGCTCCAGCGCGAGCACAGGTCCGGCGGCGTACGGATCGTAGCCCCCAATCACCTCGTGCGCGGCTGTCCAGTAAGCGATAAAGTCGTTGACGTTTCCACGAGTCGGCTTCCCAGGAGTCAAGGCCGCCGCCGTCACGAGCACCGCAACCCCGAGGCGCCGCATCGCGGATATCCACTGCCCGCCACGAGCGATCGCAGCCTGCCGAAAGAGAAGCGACATTCGTCCTATTCCACCTTCTCCGCTACCCACCTCGAAACTGCCGTCACCAATTTCCTCGGCGCAAACCTGACCGACTCCGCCACCAACCAGTTTTGCGCGCCGGAAATCACCAACGTCTTGCCAGACATCAACCCGCGATATCCGTCCCTTGCCACCGTTTCCACATTCATCGCCCCAATTTTCTTGAACAGACGCGAGTTCTCCATCCCTGCCCGCTTCTGAAACCCCGTGTCGGTGGCTCCTGGACAGAAACAGCTCACTACCACTCCTGACCCTGCAACCTCATTCGCCAGCGCCTCCGAGAACGAAAGAACATAAGCCTTGGTCGCATAGTAGACCGCCATCAAGGGCCCTGGCTGAAAAGCCGCGGTAGACGCCACATTCATGATCTTCCCGCTACGCCTCGCGACCATCGCCGGCAGAAATGATCGAGTAAGCTGCGTGAGCGCCGTAATATTCAGCTGAATCTGGCCGAGAATTTCCTCCTCGGCCATGGGCACAAACTCCCCAAACACGCCGAATCCGGCATTGTTCACCAAAACATCCACCACTACTCCCTCGCCCTGCACTTGATCGAACAAAGACTTCGCAGCTGGCCCCGCAGCCAGATCCAGTGCAAGAGTCTTTGCCGTAATGCCAAACTGCCCTTGCAGTTCGCCCGCAACTTGGTTCAGTTTGTCGGCGCTGCGCGCCACCAACACTAGGTTGTAGTGGTCGCGTGCAAACAGCTTCCCCAGTTCGTAACCAATGCCGCCGGATGCGCCAGTAATCAGCGCGGTCTTGGTCTGTCCATCCATTCCAAGTCTCCTGCGCAAATCCTAACAGGCGGTGAGTCAGCGCCCGGCAATGGTATAGTGGTATGACCGCTACGATTTCCCTTGGCCCCTGGTCCAGGCAGACAATAATGCGAACTGAATTTCCAAAACTCTTTCCATCCAATTTTTAAGGACGAACCATCATGCCCATTGCCACCATCAATCCTGCTACTGGCGAAACCCTCCAGATGTTTCCAGCTCTTTCCAGCGCCGAGATCGAACAAAAGCTCCAACTCGCCGTGGCCACTTTCCACGCCGAGCGCAAGACTCCTTTCTCTGAGCGCGCTCAACGCATGCGGAAGGCAGCCGACATCCTCGAACGCGACAAAGACAAGTTCGCCCACCTCATGACTCTCGAAATGGGCAAGCCGTACAAGGCCGCCGTCGCCGAGGCCGTCAAGTGCACCACGGCGTGTCGATATTATGCAGACAATGCCGAGAAAATCCTCGCCGATGAAGTCATTGAAACCGGTGCGAAAAAAAGTTTTATCCGCTATCGCCCCATCGGCCCCATTCTCGCCGTCATGCCGTGGAACTATCCCTTCTGGCAAGTGATCCGTTTCGCCGCTCCTGCTCTCATGGCCGGCAACGTTGGTCTCCTCAAACACGCCTCGAACGTTCCCCAGTGCGCCGTTGCGATTGAAAAACTTTTTCTCGAAGCCGGATTTCCCGCTGGCGCATTCCAGACCCTCCTCATCGGCTCGCAGCAGGTGGATGCCATCCTTAACGATCCGCGCGTCGTCGCCGCCACGCTCACCGGTAGCGAGCAAGCCGGGATTGAAGTCGGAATCGCCGCCGCAAAACGGATTAAGAAAGTTGTTCTCGAACTCGGCGGCAGCGACCCTTTTATCGTGATGCCCAGCGCCGACCTCGATGCCGCAGTCACCACCGGCGTCGACGCCCGCACGCTCAACAATGGCCAGTCCTGCATTGCCGCCAAGCGCTTTATCGTAGCCGACTCGATCGCCGACGAATTCCAGCGCAAGTTTGTGGACCGCATGAAGAACCTGCGCGTGGGAGATCCCTTCGACGAGAAGACTGAACTCGGTCCACTTGCAACCGCAGGCGCGGTCAAAGACCTCCATGCCGACGTGCAGAAGACCGTCAAAGCCGGAGCCAAACTCCTCACTGGCGGCCACAAACTGGATCTTCCTGGCAACTACTACGCACCCACGGTACTGACCGATATCCCGAAAGAATCTCCCGCCTACCGCGAAGAATTCTTCGGCCCGGTCGCATCGCTCTTCCGCGTCAAAGATATTGATGAAGCCATTCGCCTCGCCAACGATAGCCGCTTCGGCCTCGGCGCCAGCGCCTGGACCAACGACGATCGCGAGCGCGAACGCTTCATCAACGAACTCGAATCCGGCATGGTCTTCATCAACAAAATGGTCGCCTCCGATCCCCGCATTCCCTTCGGCGGCGTAAAA
>DATEQW010000198.1:0-42238 GCA_035272245.1 Candidatus Sulfotelmatobacter sp.
GCGGCGGGCGCGCACGGGGAGATGACCGGCCTTCTGATGGTGCGAGCCTACCACCACGCGCAGGGACGTCCGCGAAAGAAAGTTCTGATTCCGGACTCGGCGCACGGAACGAATCCAGCCACGGCAGCGATGGTGGATTACGCCGTCGAAAATCTGAAGTCGGATTCGCGTGGCATGGTCGACATTGCTGCCCTGGAAGCGCAGATGAGCGAAGACGTTGCCGCTCTGATGCTCACCAATCCCAACACGCTGGGAGTCTTCGAGCAGGAGATCCACAAGATTGCCGATATTCTCCACGCCAAGGGCGGCCTGCTCTACATGGATGGTGCCAACATGAACGCGCTGGTGGGCAAAGTGCGTCCGGGCGATTTTGGCGTAGACCTGATGCACCTGAACCTGCACAAAACTTTTTCCACTCCGCACGGCGGCGGTGGGCCGGGATCGGGACCAGTGGCCATCAAGAAAAAACTAGAGCCATTTCTGCCGAAGCCGGTCTTGATCACCAAGTCTGACGGCATGCTGGGTTTCGATTACGACCGTCCGCAGTCAGTGGGGCGGGTGCGTGCGTTCTATGGAAATTTTGGAATGTTCGTCCGCGCGCTGGCCTACATTCAGGCGAATGGCCCGGATGGCCTGCGGCAGACCACAGAAGATGCTGTGCTGAATGCCAACTACATTCGCAAGGGTCTTGAAGGCACGTACGATCTGCCGTATTCCACACCAACCATGCACGAAGTCGTCTTTAGCGACAAGCTGCAGGCGAAAAAGGGTGTGCGGACGATGGACATCGCCAAGCGGCTCATCGACTACGGCTTCCATCCTTATACGACGGCATTTCCATTGATCGTGCCCGGCGCGCTCATGATCGAGCCGACCGAGAGCGAGTCGAAAGAAGAGATGGATCTATTTATCGACGCGATGAAATCGATTGCCGAAGAAGTGGAGGAAGATCCCCAGATCGTGCTCGACGCGCCACACTCCACGCGGGTTTCGCGCCTCGACGAAACGGCAGCTGCGCGGAAACCGATATTGCGCTGGAAGCCGGCCGTATAACTACCGATTGCCGGCTTTCAAAAGAAAGGCCTGCAACTCTAGCAGGCGCAAATCTCTCCCTTGGGCCGCCCCGAGCACAGCGGCGGTCAGACGATCCTTGCAAGAACGAAGAGCCAGCCTTCGGTTAGCTCTTCTTTGAGGTTACCGCAAAGAATGCGGCGGCTTCCTGCTCTACGTTCTTGCTCCCACAATGCGGACACTTGGGAGCTTCTTTATCGTGCTCGTTCAGGGTCAGAACCGTTTCGAAGGGCTTATGACAATCCAGGCAAACATAATCGTAGAGGGGCATGGAAACCTCCCATGGGGTACCGCTAGCAGAATTGTACTCCGCGCGGAATCGTTGAACGCGATTTTTGAGTGTTGACTGCAATCCCGTACCCGAGAGATTTTCAGTCAACACTCAGCAAATCGCCGATCGAGGAGTCAACGACCCAGGCGTTTCATTTCGCCGTGATGTTCACCGAAGCGCGTGTAGTTTCCCAATCCATACGCAAAGTGCAGCTTGCCCCCGACTGGTCATAGGCGATCGTGAAGTTTTCAACGGGCGAAGGCAGCTTGGAAATCTTCATGTCCACGCGGACCAACTCGTCGCTTTCATATTTGTACGGGATGCCCCACTCGCCGGTCTTCTTATTGACGATCAGAGTCCACTTGTCGGCTGTCGGCACTGTGAAAATTGTGTAACTGCCCGCAGGCACTGATTTCCCGCCCACTACGACATCGGCGCTGGTGACGAACGTGGTAGCGTCATTGGCGCCAGTGCGCCAGACTTCTCCGAAGGGCACAAGACCGCCATAAATCTTGCGGCCTTTCATGCGCGGGCTTGAGTAATCGGTCTTGATGGTTTTGCCGGCGCCGAGATCGCACGAGGCTGAAGCCGCAGGGCTGGGCCGGCCTCCACCCATCTGTGCCCAGGCAGCGCCGGTGAACAGGATTGTAAGCAGGGCGGAAAGGACAATTCGCTTTTGCATGGTTTCTCCTCTGAAATGTTTCGCTATGGCCAAGAAGTTAGACGCGTAGGAAAAGTTTCTGTCAGCAGACCAATAATTATGCGCCATTGGTGGCAGCGGTTACAATCGTCCGATGCCGGTATTTGACGAAAAACAGGAAGAACTGGAACACTACGAGACCATGATGGGAATTCCGCGTGGACGGCTAGCCGTGACCATGGATGCGATTACCGACGCCATGGCCTTGGTCGGACAACACGGCGTCTATTGCCAGAGCCAGCGCTGGCCGGGCAAGCCCGTGATGGATATTCAGATCATCATGAAGAGCTTGACCGACGCGAAGGAGTTGATCCAGAGCGTGATGGAAGAGCTGAAAACTAAATCCTGACCACTGGGCTACACGGTTTCGATTCTCAAGAGGAATTGCAAAAGGAGAAGACTATGCGGATGAAGAAGACTGTCGCGATTCTGGCCCTGCTTTTCATTCTAGGGATGATGGCCGCTTCCGGATGGGCGCAAGCTGCCGCTCCGGCTACGCTCACCTCAGAGGAACGTGAGTCAGCGCTAAAGAGCTTTCAAACCACGCGCGATAATTTCCTGAAATCCATCTCCGGACTTTCTCAGAAACAATGGACCTTCAAACCCGCTCCGGATCGCTGGTCGGTGGCGGAAGTCGCCGAGCACATCACGGTCTCCGAGTCTGCGATCTTCAGCCTTGTGCAGAAGCAGGTCATGACCTCGCCCGCGGCGCCCGAGAAGCGCGATCAGGTCAAAGGGAAAGATGAGATGATTCTGCAGCGAGTGCCGGATCGCAGTCACAAGGCGCAGGCGCCCGAATTTCTTCGTCCCACCGGTCGGTGGGCGACGCAAGCGGAATTGGCGAAGACATTCGAGGACAGCCGCGCGGCAACCATGGAATACATCCGCACCACCAACGACGATTTACGAGACCATTTCTTCGACCACCCGGTATTCGGCACCCTCGATGGTTATCAGTGGCTGCTGCTGATCTCGGCTCATAGCGCGCGCCATACCGCCCAGATCGAAGAAGTGAAAGCCGATCCAAATTTCCCGAAGAATTAGAAGCAAGTGAAGTCGTGAACTGAGGACGGCGCTAGGGCTTCACGGTCACCATCACGACTGCGTGCGATGCGACAGGAGCAGAAAACTTTGCCGTGAACTTGCCCAGATCCTTGTGCTGCCACAAATCACGAACCGAAGCGGTCAAGTGGCTGGGATAGCCGAGATCCTCCCAGTTCGCTGAAATTTGCTGCTCTGTCCCACCGCGATTTAACAGGACCACGGCGCGGCTGCCGTCTCTTAGCTGCTTGGCCCAGACCTCCAGATCGCCGCTTTTCCAAACGCGCTCCCCTTCGCGGCCCAGAGCATCCTGATCCATCGCGATTACTTCTTTGTTAGTGAGAATGTCGTGAATCTGAGGCCGCATATCGCGCAGGTCATTGCCCGCGATCAGAGGCGCGGCCAGAATCGCCCACAGACTGAAGTGAGCCCCATATTCGCTGTCGGTCATCCCGCCATTACCCACTTCCAGCATGTCAGGATCGTTCCAATGTCCGGGTCCGGCGTTGGATTGCAATCCCACCTGCTGATCGACGATGGCCAGCATGCCGTTCGAGCAGCAACTGCCATCCGGCCATTTAGTCTGGCCCGCCCACCGGTCGCTGATGTCTCCGGTAGTACGCCACAGATTGCCGCCAACTTCTTTTCCCCACAACCAGGGCTTGGCCGTACCCCACTCGCAAATGCTCAGCACGATGGCGCGCCCGGAAGCGTCGAGCGCCGCGCGGATGTTCGCATAGGAAGCTCTGGCATCCTGCGTTGTGGTGTTGCACCAATCGTATTTCAAGTAGTCGACACCCCACGCCGCGTATTGGATGGCGTCCTGATATTCGTGGCCGAGGCCACCGGGCCGTCCGGCACAGGTTTTCGAACCGGCGTCCGAATACACACCGAACTTGAGCCCGAGCGAATGAATGTAATCGGCGACCGCCTTCATGCCGTGAGGAAAGCGCTGCGGGTCGGCAACGATATTGCCATTAGCGTCGCGGCTCACCTGCCAGCAGTCGTCAATGTTGACATACTGATAGCCCGCATCTTTCATACCCGACTTAACCAAGGCATCCGCCATGCTCCGGATCATCTCTTCGCTGACGTTGCAAGCGAACTTGTTCCAGGAATTCCAGCCCATCGGGGGTGTAAGGGCAAGGTCCTTGGATATCGGAGTGTTGTCTTGACCGATCGCTGGCGCCGCCGACGCAAGCAGTCCAATCGCTGCAACGAGGAATAGGAATCTGATTTTCATCAGGACAGTTGTATCAGCGGAAAGAGGAAAAGGAATTGACCAGGGAGGACACAGAGAAATGGGGATATTCGCGTTCTCTGTGTCCCCGTGGATTAGGGTTTATGCCAGCGTGTACCTTCCTCGCTCAATCACTTTTTGCGCGATCTGCTGGCGAAGTTCGATGGTGTTAAACGGCTCGTACTTGGCCAGCCGACGCAGAATTGCCAACTGAGTGCGCAACATATCGCCATCGGCAACCGCGGCGATTACTTTCTTCGCCGCGGATTCCACCCTCTCCATCGCCTGCGTAAGATAGACGCGAGTCATCGCTATGGGAAGAGCGGCAGCAGCCTCGCCCTTCGTCTCCGCGATTTTCTGCGCGCGCAGCACCGCCGATTCCATGGCATAGCTTTCAATCGTCATGTCGGCGATGGCTCCCATGATTTCCTGCTGGTCCTGAATTGCCTGCATGTATTTCTGCGTGGCAGTTCCGGCGGCAAACAGGCCGAGCTTCTTGGCCTGTCCCACCAGTTTGCGTTCTTCGGCGAGCGAACCTTCCAGATCGTCGCTCATCGAGGGACCGGACAGCACTTCGTCCATGAGCTTTTTGATCGCGGGCATCAGCGGCAACTGCCCGCTCATGGCGCGTTTCAGCAGGAAGCCCGTAATGATGAGCCGGTTGATCTCATTCGTGCCTTCGAAGATACGGTTGATGCGGGCATCGCGATAGGCCCGCTCAGCCGGATACTCTTCGACGAAGCCGTAGCCGGCGTAGATCTGCAGGCTTTCATCGACGATGTAATCGACCATCTCCGAGCCCCAGACCTTGATGATCGAGCACTCGACCGCGTATTCCTCAATCGCCTTGCGGGTTTCCTTGATGGCGTCAGCACTGGTTTTGTCGACTTCGCCGAGCGCAACGTCCATCATCCCGACCGTGCGATAAACCAGCGATTCGCCGACGTAGAGCAGGGTCGCCATGTTAGCGATTTTTTCGCGCACCAGCCCGAAATCTGCAATCACTTTGCCGAACGCCTTGCGCTGCTTGGCGTAGCCGATCGCATTCTCCAGCGACACGCGTCCACCGCCCACGCACATTGCGCCCAGCTTGAAGCGGCCGATATTCAGAATGTTAAAAGCAATCACGTGCCCTCGGCCGATCTCACCCAGCAGATTCTCTACGGGCACCTTACAGTCATTGAGAATAATGGGACACGTCGAGGAGCCGCGGATGCCCATCTTGTGTTCCTCGGCGCCAATCGAGAAGCCGGGAAAGTTCCGTTCGATCAGGAAAGCGGAAAATTTGTCATCGATCTTGGCAAAGACGGTGAACAAATCGGCGAAGCCAGCGTTGGTGATCCACATTTTTTCGCCGTTGAGGATGTAATGCTTGCCATCCGCGGAAAGCTCGGCGCGGGTGCGGCAGTTCATGGCATCGGAGCCGGAGGTGGATTCCGACAAGGCGTAAGCGCCAACGAGTTCCCCGGTCGCGAGACGCGGCAGATACTTTTTCTTTTGCTCCTCCGTGCCGAAATAAACGATGGGCAGCAAGCCGATGCCGCTATGCGCCCCCCAGGTCGTGGCAAAGCCGGCATATTTGGCGATGTGGTCGGCGATCACGGCAGCCGTGACTTTATCCATCTCGAGGCCGCCATAAGCCTCGGGAATCTCGACCCCGCTCAAGCCCAGCTCGCCGGCCTTTTTCAGCAGCTCGCGGGAAACCGAGAAATCCTTGTGCTCGATCTTTTCCGAGTTGGGAAGAATTTCATTGACGGCAAATTCTTCCGTAGTTTGGCCGATCAGCTGATGCTGCTCGGTAAAATCCTCTGGAGTGAAAATTTCCTCCGGGCGGCGGGTCTCCAGAAGAAAGCTGCCGCCAGAGATTTTGGTGCTGGGAATTGATGTTGTTGTCGCCATTTTAGGTTCGTCCTTGAAATTCACATTCAGTACGAAAAGTATGGAACAGGTTCGACAGGAGAATCATGCATATTCTAATGCGTGGAGCTGCGGAATGGTAGGAGGGGAACGCTCGGGCTATGATCCGCAGGCCAATGGCTGATCGGGCATTTTTCGACAGAACGACTGGCCATTACCGCTGTTCCGGCAGGATTACTCCTTCAATGGTGTGGGTCCGAAAGCGCGCTGCAGGCTGGCAGGTGGAATAGCCGACAGCGTGCGTAGAGTCCGAGTCCGGGTTATCGCGGGCAACCTTGTAGCTCCGCATCGAGTAGCAAAGCGTGTCGGTCTGGAGTTGGCCGTCAGAGTCGAATGCCGATGTAGGCGAGGGGCCAGACTGTTCCAACCGAGCAGAGGCGTGAATATTCAACGTTCCGGAATTCGTAGATTGGAGCGTGTCCGGACTCTTTTGCGGAGTGGGCTGCGCCGCCAACGTTGCGGAAATGATCACCAAGGAAAGGGGTAAAAGGCGGAAGATAGACATGAGGCCTTCCTCCTGCGAGAGATTATACCTCCACTCCTAATTTGCGGAGCAACAAGAAAGCGACCGTTCCCAGGACTAATTCAGATTTTCGAAGATTCCCGCCGCGCCCATCCCGCCGCCCACGCACATGGTGACCATGCCGTAGCGAGCCTTGCGGCGCTTGAGCTCGCGGATGATCGTTGCCGTCAGCTTCGCACCGGTGCATCCCAATGGATGTCCGAGGGCGATCGCTCCGCCATTCGGATTTACCTTCTCCGGATCGAGCCCTGCCTCTTTGATTACCGCCAGCGACTGCGCCGCGAAGGCTTCGTTCAACTCGATTACATCAATGTCAGAGAGCTTCAGCCCGGCCATCTTTAGAGCCTTTGGAATTGCGAACACGGGGCCCAGCCCCATTTCTTCGGGCTTGTATCCGGCGGTCGCAAAGGAAACATAACGTGCCAGCGGCTTGATGCCGAGAGCTTTCGCTCGTTCGGCGGACATGACCACCGCAGCCGCGGCTCCGTCGGACATCTGCGAGGAATTTCCTGCGGTCACTGTGCCTTTCAGGTGGAATGCCGGCTTGAGCGATAGGAGAGCTTCGAGCGAAGTGTCGGCGCGTGGGCCTTCGTCCATTTTGAAAAGAATTTCCTGCCGCTTAGGCTTCGATCCATTCGGAGTGGTGAAGCTTACCGGCACGGCGACCACTTCTTCGTTGAACCTGCCCGCCTGAATTGCGGCCAGCGCCTTCTGATGGCTGCGCAGGGAGAATTCATCCGCTGCCTCGCGAGTGATGCCAAAACGCTGGCCAACGCGCTCGGCCGTGAGCCCCATGTTCAGGTAAGCATCGGGATAGTGATCGACGAGCCAGGGATTGGGCGCAACCTTGTGGCCGCCCATCGGGATCATGGACATCGACTCCGTACCCCCAGCCACGATCGCTTCCGCACCGCCGCTCATGATGCGCTCTGCCGCCATGGCAATCGCCTGCAGGCCCGAGGAACAGAAGCGATTGATCGTCAGCGCCGAGACCTCGACCGGCAGTCCGGCGCGGAGCGAGGCGATGCGAGCCACGTTCATCCCTTGCTCGGCTTCGGGCATTGCGCAGCCGAGAATGACGTCTTCAATCTCTTTCGTGGCGAACTCAGGAACGCGGTCCAACGCGCCCCTGATGGCGACTGCAGCCAGTTCGTCAGGACGGGTGGCGCGGAGCGTGCCTTTGAAGGCGCGTCCCACAGGGGTGCGAACAGAGGATGCAATAATGACTTCACGCATAGTTTCCAATCTCGTTTATTCTTTTCGTTTTATTCGATGCGCCACATGGTGCCGGAGCTTCACTTGCCCGGAGCGAAGAAGTAATAGTCCGCCGTGTAACTGCTCTTGGTTTCGGTATTGACGTGCGCGGCATCGCAACCCTCTGCCGGAGGCTTGCCGCCGTGCGTGCGCACCCGCTGAATCGTGGTCACGTTGCTAAGCGCGCCGCTCCCGGTGTGGCTCACTACATTAACCAGCAGCCACGGAATCGAGTCCGGATCCAGCGAATCGACGTGCGCCACCGCTTTCCCGGTGACTTCACCTCCGTCGGTCAACTTCCAAGTGGGACCGGCAGAATGATGTCCAATCACTTTATCTTTCCGGTCGCGCAATTCCGCGTCCGGGCCTTTGAGCGTCCAGCCGAATTTTCCGTCGGCACCAGCCTGGCAGGTGTAAATCTGAGATCCGGTCGCATGCGCATACACCACGACTTCAAGTCCCGCCGGCGCCTGGATCGCATCCGGAACGTCGGGCGCAGGCTCATTCTGTGTGGAGGACTGAGCCGCTCCCAGAGCAGATCCCAGTATCAGTACACATATCGTGATCGCGACGCTTGGCATAAGTCTTCGCATGAGCATTAATTGTAGCGCTCGTCACGCTCAATTTGTCGCGCAAAAAAGGCGCACTTGCGAGTACCTTCAGAAATATCCGGCGAAGCAATCCTAGTTCCTTAGCGTCTTTCCCGTCTTCAGCGTGTACTGAATCCGTTCCTGTGTCTTTTTCTCGCCGCAAAGCGATTTAAATCCTTCGCGTTCCAGGTCCAAAATGTATTGCTCGCTGACCAGCGAGCCCGGCGTGACGGCCCCGCCGCAAAGAACTTCGGCGATCTTGCCGCCGAGTTTCACTTCGTAGTCGGTGACGAACCCTCCCTGCCGCATCATGTGGACACCCATCTTGAGAGTGGCCAGCAGGCCTTCGCCGGGCGCAGGGATATCGATCCGCGGAATCGGCGGTTCGTATCCCGCGCGGACGAGTTCGAGGGCGCGAGCCTTCGCATCAGAGAGCACGCGCTCGCGATTCATCGTGATGTGGTCGCCGTCGTTGAGGAAGCCGAGGCCGCGGGCTTCGTGCGCCGATGTGGCGACTTTCGCGGTCGCAATGGTTTCGAACGCCCGCTTCATCGCCTCCAGCATCTCGATAGACCCGGCGAGTGCATCGCCGGAACCCTTCCCGCCGCGCGCTGCGACCGCGCCATCAACGGCGCGCAGCAACATCTCCTTGCAGCCTCCGCCGCCGGGAAGCAGTCCAACGCCGACTTCAACTAATCCTGTATACAGTTCGGCGTGAGGCTGGCGGGCCGCCGCGTGCAGAGAGATTTCTGTCCCACCCCCAAGGCACAACCCGAATGGCGCAGACACAACTGGCTTGGCCGAGAACTTGATGGCCTGCGTCATGCCCTGGAACTGCCGGATCGCGAGATCGACGTCGTCCCATTCTTCTTCCTGCACACTCATCAGTAGCAGCATGAGGTTGGCGCCGACAGAAAAATTCGTCGCGTCATTGGTAATGACAAAGGCGTCGAAGCTATCGCCCGGGCCACCGGGTTTGAGGGTTTGCAAGATCAGGCCAATAATGTCCGCGCCCAGCGAATTCATCTTGCTGTGGAACTCGATGCACCCCACGCCATCGCCAAGATCGACCAGCGATGCGCCGGAATTTTTCTTCACGACGCCATTCGATTTCTTAGCCACGCTGACCGACCAGATGCCTGCGGGAACTTCCACTGGTTGGAGTTTGTTCGTTGCCAAATCGAAGTAGGCTCGCCCGGACGACGATTTCGGGTCATCGCTATACCAAGACTTCTTTCCTGCCGCAAGAAGCTTCTCCACGTTCGCCGCGACTGGCTTGCCTTCTTTTTTCATCCGCGCAACGGTAGCTTCGATGCCGGCGGCGTCCCAGAGTTCGAACGGACCGAGCTCCCAGTTGAAGCCCAGCCGCATCGCTCGATCAATCTCGACGATCGAATCGGAAATCTCCGGCACGCGGTTTGCCGAGTAAGTCCATAGATCCGACAACGACGCCCAGAGGAACGCTCCCGCTTTATCGCCCTTCTGTGGCCCACTGCCTTCCAAGCCAAGCAGCATCCGCAGCCGCGCCCCGGTATCCTCAATATTCTTGGCCATGTCGAGCGCGGCGAACTTCGGCTTCTGCCGGGGGTGGTATTCCAGCGTCTTCCAATCCAGCGCCATGCGCTCATCTTCTTTACCGTCACCGGTCTTTACTTTCTTGTAGAAGCCACCTTTTGTCTTATCGCCCAGCCATTTGTGCTGAATCATTTGGCTGAAAAAGTCGGGCAAGCGCAGGTCGCTGCGTTCGTCGTGAACGTTCGCCGTCATATTCCCGACCACATGGCCCAGGATGTCCAGCCCCACCAAATCGATCGTGCGGAACGTTGCCGACTTCGGCCAGCCGACGGCCTGACCCGTCAACGCATCGACATCTTCGATGCTCAAGTCCATCTCCTGCATGAGCCGCATCACGTTCAACACCGAAAAAGTGCCGATGCGGTTGCCGATAAAGTTGGGCGTGTCCTTGGCCAGCACCACTCCCTTGCCGAGGCGAACGTCGCAGAAGTGGGAAACGGTATCGATCAAAGAGCGATCGGCTTCGGGAGTAGGAATGAGTTCGAGCAGCCGCATATACCGCGGGGGATTGAAGAAATGCGTGCCGAACCACGACCGCCGGAAGTCGTCGGAGAAGCCTTCGGCAATTTTGCCAACAGGCAGGCCGCTGGTGTTGGTGGTAATGATGGTGCCGGGCTTGCGAATGGCTTCGACTTTGCGCAGCAGCGCCCGTTTCAGGTCAAGATTCTCGACGACCGCCTCGATGATCCAATCGACTTCGGCGAGCTTCTTCAGATCGTCTTCAAAATTGCCGACAGTCACCAGTCGCACCAGCGAAGGATCCATAAACGCCGCGGGCTTGGATTTTCGAGCAGCATCCAGACCGACTGCGGCGATTTTGTTCCGCACCGGAGCGTCAGCATCCGGGGGAACGATATCCAGCAGATAACTGGGAACGCCTGCGTTGGCAAAATGTGCGGCGATGCGCGCGCCCATGGTTCCGGCGCCTAGAACTGCAACTTTATTAATCCGTTTCATGATCTTGCCTCGAAAAAAATCTTAAGTTCGTCACAGCGGAAACACATGGCATCCGAAGTGATGTCCCTAGGGCAGTTTATCCACTGCCCAGTCATTGTTGCCAGTGTTCACAATCACAATGCTGGAGAAGCGGCGCCGGACGCGACCGCTGTTCGGTGCGCCGCTGACCAGAACAACCGGGAACTCATAGCGTCCGCGCTTCAGTAGCTTGCCGAGTCCAATTTCATAAGCCACCGGCGCGGAGGCGGAAAAAAATCTGTCAACCGCGTCTGTGGTTGCAGTGTCCTTGGCGTGGCTCGTGAGCAGCGCCACTCCATTCTCGCTATCACCGGCTTGCCATGCCTGTAGAAAATGATCCGCCGCCGTGAGAGCTGCTACATACTCACTGTTCAAAACAGAAAGCGGGTGAATCCTCGCTGCCGAGAACGGCGGCAGTAACAGAAACACAACCAGTGACACTAGCTGCAGCAGCCGGGAGACCGGCGCTGTGCGGCGCATACCTTCACCCAAAGGCATAGAAGCATTATGCAGAGAACTGACGCGAAGAGATTCAGAGCCCATGTTTAAAGTTCGGGATGTGCCAACACATACTGCAGCGCGCGCCGCGCCATTTGTTTTTCACCTTTGTATGCCAGCAGCTTCGCGGCCTCGTTCAGGCGAACCCAGCTGGCGCGCGCCACTTCAATTCGCATTTCAGGCGTGATCTGGTCGATGCGGCCGGAGCGATACCGCATCAGATAGAAACTGACGATCTTGAAGACACGCTGCCCGTCTCCCCAGCTGCGCGAATAAATGTATTTGATGTCGCCCAGCTTGGTGACGGGCTCGGCGGTCACGCCCGTTTCCTCCTGTACTTCTCTTAGAGCGGTTTCCAATGGCTTTTCGCCCGGATCCACCAATCCTTTGGGCAGCGCCAAAACCGGTTTCGCCTTGCTTCCGCCACGTCGCGATGATCTAGTCTCGACTCTGGACTGGTCTCCGGGCGGCTCAATCGCAGCCATCCACCAATTGTCGTCCCGATTCCGGATGACCACGCCGCCCGCCGATATCTCCCGAACCATAGGCTGTAAGTTAACAGAGCAACAAGAGTTAGTCACGGTTCGGCGAGACCTTCTCCGGTTACCTCCGCCCAGGAGTTACAGGCTTCAGGTCCTTAAAGTAATGTAAAAATGGCACCATCGGGCCCTGCAGCCGCCGCCCCGTTTGTGGCATCTTACGAGATAGTTGATGTAAGGCTTGAACGTGGGTGCCTGGGGAACCGGGCATGTGGGGTAGCGGTGAAAAGTCTCGGCAGGATCGTCCGGTCCGTGCAGGCCTTTGGGCGGGAGCTCTCGCGCAAGGCTGGAGGGCTTGAGCCGCGACTTCCTGCGATCGGTGTGGCGCTGGGTGGCGGCTTTGCCCGCGGCATGGCCCACATCGGCGTTCTGAAAGTCCTCGAAGAAGAAGGTATCCCTGTTCGCATTGTCGCCGGCACCAGCGTGGGCGCACTGATCGGCGCGGCCTACTGCAGCGGACTCTCCATCGAAGAACTGGAAAAGGTCGCGCACTCCGTTCGCTTCACCACTTTTGCCCGTTGGACCGTCTCTCGATACGGCTTTGCCTCAAACGACCGCATGGTCTCTTTCCTTGCCCGCATTTTGAAAGTAAAGACTTTCGAGGAGCTGCGCATTCCTCTTGGCGTGACAGCCACCGATTTCAATACTGGCGAAGGCGTGGTCTTTCATTCCGGTTCAATCATTGATCCCGTGCGCGCCAGTTGTGCTTATCCTGGCATGTTCCTGCCGGTCAACATTCGCGGGCGCTGGCTGGTGGATGGCATGCTCTCGCATCCGGTGCCCACCGCCCCACTGCACGAGATGGGCGTAGATCGCGTCGTGGCAGTGCATTTAAAGGGACAGTGGTCGAAAGACGGCGCACCGCGTCATCTTTTTGATGTAATTGGACAATCATTCGCTATCGCGCAAGACCAGATGAGCCACCTCTGGCGGGGCGCTGCCGACGTGATCGTCGAGCCTGACGTTGCCGGCTTCGCGTATGACGACTTCAAACGCGCCGGCGAGTTGATTCGCTCCGGAGAAGTGGCAATGCGGCAGGCGCTGCCGGAAGTCCGCAGGTGGCTGGAGACGAGCGCGGAGAACCCAGTCGTTGCCAAAGCTCGTCCCGTGGTGGCGCGTCCCGCGCCCATGCCGGCAGACTGACGCCGGATGTAATTCCAAATCAGTCCTGACTCTACTACTCTCGGCGCCGAAGCTCCCCCGAGTTCATTGACTTGCCCGTCCCGCCCACGTAAGATTCGCCCCACGAAATGATCGCCCCCCGCCAGCGCATCGCTGGTTTCTTGCGAAGGGCGAAAGGCACGCATTCTGTAGGACTGAGCCATTCTCGATCGCTTAGACTTTCAAAACTCAGGAGGGGTGATGCTACTTCGTCTGGAGAGCCGTCCGGTTGGAGATGTGCTGGTCATACAGTGTCACGGCCGAATCGTGACCGGCAATGAAGTCTTTACCTTGCACGCACAAGTTGCGGACTCCATCGACAAGTACGGCGATGTCGTGCTCCAACTGGATCAGGTCGAGTTCGTCGACAGTAGCGGCTTGGGAGCCCTGATGCGGTTGGTGCAGGCCGCACGGGCGAAGGGCGGAGATCTTAAGCTCAGCGGAGTGCCACCGAAAGTCCGCAAAGTGCTGCAACTCACAAACCTGCTGGCGCAATTTGAAACCTACGACACGGTGGAAGAAGCTATCACTGCGGCCTATCTGGGTTCGCGATACTCACGCGGCAAAACCGGGGACGCCCGTCCCCGCATGCTTTGCGTCTACCCGTCAACGGATGTGTGCATGCTTCTGCGCGAAGTGTTGTGCAGTGCAGGATACAACGCGCTGACTACCACCAACCCCGACGACGCGCAAATCTTGCTCAAGGCGACCAAGGCGAAATTGGTTGTGGTTTCTTCCCGAGTCCAATCGCTGCGCGGCAAGCCGATCGGAAAAGCACTGCAGGAAATTGATCCGTCCGTGGCTCTGCTTGTTTTGGAAGAGAACTTCGCTACTCAGGATCCCGGAGAAGCGGCGGAAAGACTTCTGAGCGAAGTCAGCAGCCGGCTCGCCACTCCGCAATAAAGCTGCGGCAACGTTCGTCCATTTTTTAAGTACATTCCAGTGTGCGTCCAGCCCTTGCGCGCAGCCGCGTTCGGCGCTAGGATTCGCCTGCTGATGGAGGTTGAGTTCCATTTTCCTCCACCGGCGGAGGTGACCTATGAAACGCTACGCCGGGTCGCTAGTGCTGATCGTCGTCTTCGTCACTCTTGTACTTCTGGCCACGCAAGCGGCCGCCCAGACTGACCAAATCCTGATTCCCGCTGGCACCCCCGAAGACCATGAGCTGCAAGCCATCTCCAACGAGCCGGACGCTGCCAAGAAACTTACGATGTATCAGGATTTTGTCCAGAAGTATTCGTCGAACCAGGCGGCCGTGACCTACGCCGACTGGCAGATTTCGCAGGCCTACCAGAGCACCGGCGATTTTAAAAAGGCGCTCGAGTTCGGCGACAAAGCGCTGGCCGGTTCCTCTCACAATCTCGACATCCTGGTTTCGCAAGCCAACATCGCGCAGCAAGCCAAAGACAATGCCCACCTGATGGCCTATGCGGCCAAGGGCGGTGCGGTTTGCAGCTCCATCGAAAAGCAACCCAGGCCGGAAGGCATGAGCGACTCCGATTTTAAGAACCAGGTAGATGAGGACAAAAGAGCAGCCAAGAGCAACTGCGACTTTCTGGAGTCGGCAGGCTTCAACGTGATTGCCAGCGAGAACGATGCCAAGAGCAGGATGGCCTACATTGAGGAATATTCCGTGGCCTTCCCCAATTCGAAATTTCAGGATCAGGTTTCGAACTATGCCATGTACACGCTTGGTCCCGGCCAATTGAACGATCAGGCGCGGCTATTCTCGTACGGAGAAAAAATGCTGGTGGCGAATCCCAACTCGCTGCCCGCCCTGCTGTTGCTGGCTGGCTCTTACGTCGATGATCCGCGGCCTGGCAGCATCGCCAAGGCTACTACTTACGCACAGAGAGCGATTACAGTCGCCAAAGCGGACGAGCCGGATGCCGACAAGCCGCGCAAGATCTCAGCCGGAGCTGCGCACTCAATTGTCGGCTACGCGGACATCAAAGAAGACAAGACGGCGGCGGCGATTCCGGAGTTGAAGTCCGCGTTGGAATTGCTGAAGGGGCAAGATGATCAGCAATACTCCATCGCGCTATACAGGTTGGGTTTTGTCTATGCCAAGCTCAACAAGGTGGCCGAAGCGCGCGAAGTCCTGACGGAAGCCGTGAAGATCTCCGGTCCGGTTCAAGCCATGTCGCAGGATCTGCTGGCCAAGGTAAATGCGGCTCGGGCGAAAGGGAAGTAATCGCAAATCAGGGTCTCAGCAATTCGTCGGAGAGCAGGCGCGCCTTCATGGCGAGATTACGTCCACGCTCCAAGTCGCCAGCGGCGATGGCTTTCTTTGATTGTTCCAGAAAATCCTTAATCTGATTCACCACGTCTTGCTGGCTCGAACTGAGTTGACGCTCCGCAATCTTCTTCAGGTTCTCCTCGGTTGCCGCAGTGAGTTGCTCCGTGGTGGAGCGCTCTTGTGATGCCTGTGCCGCCGTGGCATCCCCCTTCAGCTGCACCGTGGGTTCTTTCGATCCTCCGTTTTTGATCACTACAATCGGAGGCTGGCAGGGTTTCGCCGTAGTCGATTTGGCATCCGTCGCACTCGGCTCGTTGGTATCGCCAGCGGCCTTAGTCGTTGACCCGGAGTTGGATGCGTTGGCCGAGTTGCCCGCGCCGGGCTGATTCGGCGTGGTTGTCAAAGTTGAGCAATCCGGAACAGCAGCCTTCTTGCGATGCTGACGTGGCTTGGGAGAAGGTTTGGCTGGGGTAGGGGAACTCTGCGTTTGACCAGCGGGCGAGTCCGCAGCAGGTGCCGGAGGCGCCTGGGCCTGCGACGCAGCTGGGCCGCCCTGATCTTGAGCAGGCGATGCCCGCATGCCGGCTGGAAACAGACTTGCAATACAAACCACGAGGACTGCGGCCAGAGTCATCATTCAATCCCAAGCACCGTGAAAGTGTCTTAATTTTACGCCTCGGCGCGGCAGGGAAGAAATCAGGTTCTCGGTTTTGTCATCTCGGCTTCAAGATGGACGGGGCCTTCGTGATCGGAATCAAGATTTGAATCCGCCAGAGGAATCCGGAACCGGAACGTTGTACCCTCGCCCTCCGCTGACTCAAACTCTACCGATCCGTGATGCCAGTTCAGAATCTGGTAGGTTTGGGCCAGCCCAACGCCCGTGCCGTCCTTTTTTGTAGTGAAGTAAAGCTCGAAGACCTTTTCGTGCATATCCTGCGCAATGCCGATGCCGCGATCGCAAATCTCGGCGACCACGACATTCCCGTCCGGGTGCGCCGAAATCGTCAGCGGGCCTCCCTGGGGCATGGCCTGCACTCCATTGAGTACGACATTCAGCAGCGCCTGCTTCATCAGGTCGAGATCCACCTTAACAAGCAACGGTTCCCGCCACACTTGGCGCCGGATTTCGACGCCATGCTGCGCTGCGTCCGGAGCGGCGAGCAGCGTCACATCGTCAAGCAAACGTCGAAAGTCCACTTCCACCAGATGCAACTCGCGGGCGCGCATGAAATCCACCAGAGTTTGCACTACTCGATCGAGCCTCTGAATTTCGCTCCCGATAATGTCCATATGGCGGCGAGTGTCGGGATCGAGCTGCGACAGCTTGTTCTGCAGGAGTTGTAAATGGAGCACGATGGCATTGATGGGATTCTTGACTTCGTGGGCTACACCGCCCGTCACCCGCCCACTAGCCGAGAGCCGCCGCGACATCTCAATCTCGTCTCCGATGCGCCGCACCGATTCGGCGTCGCGCATGGTAAGCAGGGCGCCAATGTGGGTGCCTTTTTCCTGCACAAAATCCATCGACACCTGGACCCGCCGGCCGCCGGCCGCGATGAATTCACGCTGCGAGAGCGGGCGCTTCCGATCGAATGCATCCAGCACCATCGATCCCAGGGGCAAGTCGCGGGAGAAAATTTCTCCCGCCGTTCGGCCGAGTAATTCTCCGCGTGGCCGGCCGAGGAAGCGCTCGACTGGCGCACTGACAAGCACCACGCGAGAATCGCGCGTGAACAGCATCAGCCCATCCTGCAGCTTGGACATGAGCTGGTCGACGTTATCTTTGAGCGCGGAAAAAATTTCCTTGGTGTCCCGCATCTGCCGCCCCAGGTTGGCGATCTTCAGCGTGACCAGCCCGAATTCGTCGTGTTCCGACTCCTTTCCTGAAAGCTCTTCACTTGTTCCCAAGCTGACGCTGTCGAGGTTGCGGCTGATCTCTTTCAATGGGCCCAGGGCCACATTCGAGATCATCGCCGCCAGCAGGAGCGAGGCAACAATCGCCGCAATCGAGAAATAAAGAGCGCGCATCAGACGAGGCTCGAGTTCATCCTTTAGCAGGACCGTGGATACGCCGATGCGGATTGTGCCGAAGGGCTCTCCGTTGAGTTGCAGCGGGTAACTCACGTCGTAGACTGCGGTCGGTTGATACACCAAACGAAGTTGTTCGCGGAAGCGAGCCGTCGTTACGCTGCGAAAGTCGGGCCTTTCCGGAATTTTCTTGCCCGCCAGCTGTGCATTCGAATGAAGCAATGCTTTTCCATTCGTGTCCACGACGGACGCATCATAAATGTAAGGCCAACCCGAGGTATCCGATTCAAGATTGTTCAGGAGATTCGTATCCATCGGCAGATATTCGGCCAGCGCGCGCCGTACCGCCGCGGGATCGTCAGTGTCGATGCGCGTACTGCTCAGGTCCGGGAGGTCGTTTTCGGCGAAATAGGCCAGTTGCTGGGTAAGGCGGTAACTGCTGTCATAGGTGTTATTGATGCTCTGGCGAAGAAACTGCGAGACGTAAAGATACGAGGAGATGGTCACGATCACGGCGACCATGAGGGTAATGGCGAATACGATGGTGACTTTACGTCGCATAAGAAAATCGCAGCCAGTGGTCAGTGATCAGTAGCCAGTCATCAACGCAAGGGGCGGCGGGAGTTGAAAATTTAAAGCATTCCAGCGGATCCTGATCACTGATCACTGGCCGCTACGCTCAACTTCTTCTTTCACTGGCTCCGCGTCCGCCGTGCCGCTCCCGTATTCCTTGAGCTTATTATGAAGAGTCTTCAAGCTGATGCCGAGTATTTCCGCGGCCTTCGTCTTATTATTGCTGGTCGATTCCAGGGTTTTGAGAATCAACATCTTCTCCGCTTCACCTACCGTGGTCCCCACCCCTAAACGGATCGCATCGGGGTCATTGGCGCTCGTGCGCAAGATGGCATGGCCGAATCCGGGCGGTAGATGTTTGGTCTCGATCATGCCGCTGTCGCACACAATTACCGCCCGCTCGATGGTGTTGCGCAATTCGCGAACGTTTCCCGGCCAGGTATAGTTGTTGAACAAATTCAGCACCGCTTCGCTGACGGCGGCAACTTTGCGGCCATGCTTCGTGCTCATTTCCGAAACCAGAAGCTGAACCAGATCCGCAATGTCTTCCTTATGTTCTCGCAGGGGAGGCATGTGAATGTTGAACACATTCAGCCGGTAATAAAGATCGCTGCGTAATTCTCCTGAGGCCACAGCATCGTCCGGAACCTTGTTCGTGGCCGCCAGCACGCGCACGTCCACCGATGTCTCCACTTTACTGCCCAGACGCCGCAGCTTGTGGTCCTCGAGCACGCGCAGCAGCTTCGCTTGCGTGGCCACCGGCATCTCGCCGATTTCGTCGAGCAAAATCGTTCCCCCTTCGGCGAGTTCGAAGCATCCCGTGCGCCGCTCCAGAGCTCCCGTGAAAGCGCCCTTTTCGTGACCGAAGATTTCACTCTCGATCAGCGTCTCCGGAATGGCTGCACAGTTGATGGCGACGAAAGGTCTTTCCCGGCGTGGGCTCAGTTGGTGAATCGTGCGCGCCACCAGTTCTTTGCCCGTACCGCTTGCCCCGGTGATCAATACCGACGCGGTGCTCGGAGCCACCAATTCGATCAGCCGGAAGATTTCCTGCATCTTGCGCGACGTCCCCCGCAGTTGCCCCAAAGAACCGGTATCCCGCAACTTGCGGCGGGTACTCTCGAGTTCGGTGCGAATACCCACCAGGGCGGACGCGTTTTGCAGCATCGTCCGCAGGCGCTGTGTATCGATCGGCTTGGTGATGTAGTCGTAAGCCCCCATGCGCATAGCCTGCACCGCACTATCGATCGTGCCTTGCGCCGTTACCAGGATCACAGCCATGTCCTGAGTCTGCTCCGCAAGCCGTTCCAGAAGCTCAAGACCACCCATCCGCGGCATTTTGAGGTCGGTAATGACAATCGACGGAGTCCATTGCCCCGCTTTTTCCAACCCCTCTACGCCGTCACCGGCAGTTTCGGTGCGGTAGCCCCACGACGTGACTAACTCCGCCAGGCCCGTGCGCTCGTTCTCTTCATCTTCAACAATCAGTATTCTCTGGCTCATCCCTTGCGTTTGCCCGCTTCTTCGGTGGCGAATCTTCGATAATCCTGGGCACCGAGACTACAACCATACTCGGCCAGCTTCCTGTCGAGCAAGGTCCGGGAGGGCCGCTTTCACGCTGCTTTGCTCGACCAGACCGCAAACGGCGCGGTCTATATCAATGTCAATTTGAGACGAGATTGAGCTGAAGAGTCGATGAATTTCAACGTCCAGCACTGGTATTTTTCAAATCACTCTTTAACTTTGAGATTGCCGTAGGTTAGAATTGCGGGTTCCCAAAACAGGAGTCCGACCCTACAGTTGCTGACTCTCGGAATGTTTTCTTAGCGTGGCCGTCGGACCCTAAGTACACGTGAGCCGCGTATCGATATTATGACGGAGGGAAGAATGTTATCTTGTTCGAAGTTCAGCAGGGGCCGCGCGGTCAACGGCCTGCTAGTGGTTCTTGCAGTATCACTCGTCTCGAGTGCTGCGTTTGCGCAAAGCGACTCGAATCCCAAGTGGGATTTATTTGCCGGATATCAGTGGCTGCACCCGGGTGGAAAAGTGCCCACGCCTTTCGGGGATTTCAACAATCCGACCGGGTTCAATGTTCCCGACATGTCTGCCGGGTTCGGTGCCGCTCTCACCTACAACTTCGATCCCCACTGGGGCATTGAATTTGATCTTGGTCATAACTGGGGAAGCAGCAACTACGAGACTACCGGATCCATTGGTCCCCGTTTTATGTGGCGCACCGACGGCGCAAATTACTTTTTGCACACCATGGTCAGCTTGAACCGCCTCTCGGTCAGCGGCCTCAATGCCGGAAACGGCGTCGGAGCGATTCTCGGCGGCGGCATGGATTTGCCCATCAAGAAGTGGCTCGCGTTTCGCTTGTTTGAAGCCGACTATGTTTGGGCGCGGCACAACTATTCCAGCTTTGCTTCCCAGGATTTTCCCGATCTGGAACGTCCTTCGTTCGAAGGCGTACGGCTGCGCACTGGTCTGGTCTTCAGTTGGGGCGGCGCGCCTGCGGTAACTCCGGCCGCAAGTTGCTCGGTGCAGCCGACGGAAGTCATGGTGGGTGAGCCCATCACGGCCACGGTTACGGCCAGCAACTTCAACCCCAAGCACACGGTCGCTTATGCCTGGAGCGGCAACGGGGGCCAGGTCACTGGCAAGGACACAACTGCACAGATCGACACCACCAACACCGCTCCCGGCAGCTATGCCGTCACGGCTCACGTGACGGATCCGAAAATGAAGAACAACAATGAGGCGAGTTGCACGGCGAGCTACACCATCAAGCCACTGCCTCCGAAGAACCCGCCGACCATGAGTTGCTCAGCCAGTCCCTCGAGCGTTCAGGCTGGCGCCAGCGTGACCGTAACCTGTACCTGCACCAGTCCGGATAACGTCCCGGTTACCGTCTCCAACTGGACCGCCAACAGCGGAACGGTTTCTGGAAGCGGCAACACCGCTACCCTCTCCACCAATGGAGCTGCGCCTGGAACCATCACGATCAGCGCTACTTGCACCGATTCCCGTGGCCTGACGGGACAAGCGTCAACTCAGGCGACGGTTGAAAATCCGCCGCCACCACCGCCGAAAGCCGCCAAGCTGAGCCAATGCGACTTCCCCAACGAGAAGAAGCCCTGGCGCGTGGATAACACCTGCAAGGCCATCTTGGATGACGTAGCCAAGAACCTGCAGCAGAATCCCGACAGCAAGCTGGTGATCGTAGGCAACGCTGAGCCAGCCGAGAAACGGAAGAATCTGGCGGCAGAACGCGCCGTCGATTCCAAGTTCTATCTGACGGAAGGCGAAGCCAAGCAGGGCATCGACCCGAGCCGCATCGAAGTCCGCACCGGTAGCGGTGGCACCAAGACCGCCGAGTACTGGATTGTGCCCTCGGGCGCGACCTTCGACTCGACCGGCACTCAACCCGTGGATGAATCCAAAATAAAGGCAATTCCGGATCATCCCAAGCCGGCGGCCAGGAAGGCTGCCAAGAAAGCGCAGTAATCTCGGTAACGAGGGAAAGGGCCGGTCGTCGAAAACGACCGGCCTTTCTTATGCGTGGCCTTCAGTAACTTGCCCGGGGACGGTTTCGCCTGTCAGTCTAGTTTTCGCATCTAACTTTCTCCGATTTGGGGCGAAGAATCTTTATGAAATCTGCTTGGCTTAAGTTGTTGGCGGTGTTGATGTTAGCTTCGGTCTACGCAGCGGCGGGCAGTCACCAGTGGACGATTCTGGGTCCCGATGGCGGCGACGTTCGCAGCCTGGCCTACGACCCACATAATCCCAACCGCATCCTGCTGGGCACCAGCACTGGCGTGCTTTTCGTCTCCGACGATTCCGGCCACAGCTGGGCACGATTTGCCAAGCTGGGCAGCGGCGACGATTATGTGCTCGACCACATCGCCTTCGATCCGCAGAACTCCAAGGATATTTTCGTTTCCGCCTGGAGCGTACTGGATCAGAATGCTGGCGATATTTTCCGCACCCACAACGGCGGCAAGGACTGGGAAGTTCTGCCCGCCATGCGCGGCAAGTCTGTTCGCGCTATGGCGATCTCGGTTTCCGATCATAAAGTTATAGTCGCGGGCGCGCTCGATGGCGTCTACCGCAGCAACGATGGAGGCAACAATTGGCAGCGCATTTCGCCCAATGACGGTATCGTTAAGAACATCGAATCCATCGCTGTCGATCCCAAAGATCCGAACGTCGTCTATGCCGGAACCTGGCACCTCGCGTGGAAGACCAGCGACGGCGGAGCCAACTGGCAGCACATCAACAAAGGCATGATCGATGACTCCGACGTTTTCTCGATCATCGTTAGTTCCGCCAATCCTTCTGAAGTTTTCGCCAGCGCCTGCTCCGGTATTTATAAGAGCGTCAGCGGCGGCGACCAGTTCGAGAAGATTAAGGGCATCCCCTTCACCGCGCGCCGAACCCGCGTGCTGCGGCAGGATCCCAGCAATCCGGCGATCGTTTACGCTGGCACCACCGAAGGCTTGTGGAAGAGCATCGACGAAGGTAAGAACTGGAAGCTCGCGAGCAGCCCGGAAGTCGTAGTGAATGATGTGCTCGTCGATCCCCGCAACTCGCAGCGTGTCTTGCTTGCCACCGACCGCAGCGGCGTGCTTGCCAGCGACGATGCCGCGGCAACCTTCACTTCCTCCAACCACGGATACGCCCACCGTTACGTGAGTGCGATTCTGGCCGATAGCAAAGAACCCAACACTATCTACATCGGGCTGGTCAACGACCGTGAATTCGGCGGCGTATTCTTCACTCACGATGGCGGACAGAATTGGAAGCAGCGAAGCTCGGGCCTTGACGGCCGCGATGTCTTCACTCTAAAGCAAGCCAGCAACGGAACTCTCGTCGCCGGTACGAACAAAGGCGTCTTTGAACTGGCCGAAGGTACTTCGAGCTGGCATCCGATCAACGACGTTGTGATTTCGAAGACGGTCTCGCACACGGTTACTCTGAAGAGCGGCAAGAAAAAGACAGTGAGCTCCACCACCAGCGCCCATTCAATTCTTGAGGGCCGCGTGAACGATGCTGATCTGGGATCGACCCGTTGGTTCGCGGCAACTTCGGCAGGACTCTTCACCAGCAAAGATCACGGCAAAGTCTGGGTAGGTGGTCCGGTTGCCGGAGAGAAGGACTTCGTTTCCGTGCAGTCGCAGGATAGTCTCGTGGTCGCTGCAACCCGCTCGGCGGTCCTGGTTTCTCAGGATTCAGGAGCGGCCTGGCAGTCTGCGCGGCTCGCTTCCTATCCGATCAACATTCGCAGCGTGACCGTAGCGCCGGATGGGCAGGTCTTCGTGGCTACCCGCGAAGGTGCTTTCCACAGTGCGGACTCCGGCAAGAGCTGGAACCATCTGGTCACTGGCTTGCCCGACAAAGACATCACCTCGGTGGCCTACGATGGCAGCCACAAACGTCTGCTTGTTACCAGCGGCCAGACCGGCGTCGTGTTCGAAAGCACGGACGGCGGCAGCACCTGGCAGCGTGGACCGGATTCCGGTTTCCCGCTGCGCCGCATCAGCGTGGTGCACGGCCGCTACGTCGGAGCTACTCCGTTTGATGGCGTGATCGCTCAGCCGGAAAACGAATCGCAGAGCGCCAACGCTGGGGGCGGAACCAACTAGTCTCTCGGTTACCAGTCGCAGTCAGTTCGCGGAGAGCCTCACGCTCTCCGCGTTTTTTTTGCAGCTTTTTTTGGCATGATGAAGGCAACTTCTACATACGCCCGCCCGAGCTTACGCGTATCTGTCTGATTCTTATCACTCCTGATCTGGTATTTCACTTGCCACTACCCAGCGCTGGAGGATCGAGCAACCATACCCTGTATGGAGAACCATCAAGGCCGCGAACGTTGCAAATTGGGATGCACGCTGCTCGCCCTCTGCCTTGGACTCGCTGTCAACCAGGGATGCGGCGGTCCTGATGGACCCAACCAGACCCAGATCAGCGCGGCTCCCCCCGCCCAGCAGAATCTCCCCTTCCATCAAAATTCCGATCATGCCTCCGACGACAGCGCGCACCCGGCAGTGCCCGCCGATCGCCCGTCGAGCAGCAGTACGCCTTTTCGAACAGGATCGCATTCCAACGCTCACAGCCTGCCGGCCGGAACCCTCATCACGGTCCGCCTGGATAGCTCTTTGCCCATCTCGCGAGTCCGTGCCGGCGACACATTTTCAGCGTCGCTGGCTGGCCCTGTTACCGTGGATAGAGACACAGCCATCGAACGCGGCACACCCGTCAGCGGCTGCGTTGAGTCCGCCCAACCGGCCGTCGATCGCCCCGGGTTGAGCCCTGATCCCGGGTTTCTCCGCCTGACTTTGAAGACTGTCACCGTCGATGGCAGTACGCTCGCGCTTCAGACTTCCAGCCTGTTCGCCAAAGCCACGTTGCAGCCGCAGGTTGGATCCGTGGCCGACGGTTCAAACGCAGGATCGAGAGGCTTCTGGGTGCAAAAAGGACGCCGCCTGACCTTCAGGCTCACCGCCGCTGTCTCATTAGCCGGTTCCAATTCCATCGCCAAATACAGCAATGCTTCGAGCGAATGACCCCTTGCCCCGGCGTCGCAAACCACCCTTCCAACTAAATTGCTAGGCGCTTAAGCTGCACAATCAAAGTCTCTTTGCCTGTTTTCCACAGGCGAATTCTCGGCTTGAGTGACATATGCCCTTCGCAGTCTCGGATTGGTCCTCCTATAGTGGGAATCGAAATGTCGAGGCAAGTCAAACGAAGACCTGCCAATCCATTTCGGGAACACCGAGGTATGAAGGAACCATTCTCGGGGTTCCTTTCGGCACCCTCCCCCGGCAAGTATCAGTTATGAACACTGCCACTCCATTTCCGTGGTCAGAGGTTTCCGCAACAGAGAACGCGCTACCCGGTTTTCGTTCCATCTTCGAACTCGCTCCCATCGCGGCAGCCCGCTGTGACCGCGAAGGAATGATCATCGAAATGAATCCCGCCTTTGAACAGGCGCTGGATCCTGACTTGGCGAAGCAGCGAGTATTGAAGCTTGGCGATTTGGTTTCTGCGGAAGATCGCGACACCACGGAGTCACTTCTGCGCGCCCTTCTGGATTCCACGTGCGACAGCATCCGCGTCGAAGCAAAACGAAGAAGCTGTGGCGCCGATGGCTTGGCAATCACTAACTGGACCGCGTGGCGCTTGCCCGCTTCCGGCGATGCCCTCCCTCACGCTTTACTGATCGCCGAGCCCAATCACGAGATCGCACCCGTAAACGAGAGTCTTCTGCAAACCCAGCGATGGGAAGCAGTAGGACGCCTGGCCGGAGGCATCGTTCATGACTTCAATAACGTCCTGACCGGCGTCATGCTCTACTGTGATCTATTACTCTCCAGCCTGGATGCGCGCGACTGCCGGCGCCGCTACGCCGTCGAAATTCGTTCCGCCATTCTGCAAGCCACAGGGCTGGTGCGTCAGTTGCTGGTCTTCGCCCGCCCGCAATCCAGCCAGGTCCGTGCCCTGTGCCTCAATCAAATTGCCCAGGACATGCAGGATCTGCTGACCCGTATGATCGGCGGGAATATTAAGCTGGAGTTCCGCCTCGATCCGGACTTGGGCTTGGTCAAGATCGACCAGGCGCAGGCACAGCAAATCATCCTCAACCTGGTTCTCAACGCCCGCGATGCCTTGACCGACGGCGGGCGCATCGTAGTGGAGACCGGCAACTGCAGATTTCAAACCGTGACAGGATCTTCACTGGCTCGGCACGGCAACTCTGCCTTCCCCTGCGTTCTGCTGGTTGTCTCTGACAACGGCCGCGGCATGGACGCGAAAACTCGACAGCGCCTCTTCGAGCCTTTCTTCACTACCAAGAGTGCGGGCCAAGGCACCGGCTTGGGGCTCACCACGGTTCGCAGCATTGTCACCAATAACCGCGGACTGATCCACATCGAAAGTGAACCTGACCAGGGGACGCGAGTCATGATTCTGCTGCCTCGGGCGTCCCAGTCGGCCGAAGCCGAGGTTCTGCAGAAGGTCCATGCCCGTCCCGATTCATCACCTACGCCACTTCAAGCAGTCAAAAAGGAATCACTCACATGACGTCAGCCGCTGTAAGTCCATTAGTCGCTCAGCCCCAAATTCTGGCCGCCAACTATCTCAACCTTCTCATCGTCGACGACGAACGATCGATCCGCGAGGCTTGCCGCGAAGTCGCTCTCTCCCTCGGGTTCAACGCCTACGTCGCTGATTCCGCCGAGCATGCATTTCGTTCGCTGCAAACTCAATCTATCGATGCCGTTCTGCTCGATTTGCGCCTGCCCGGCGCAAGCGGCCTGGAGGCTCTACGCCAGATCAAAGCCCAACGTCCGGAAGCGCTGGTGATCGTCGTGACCGGCTACGGAACGGTGCAGTCGGCGGTGCAAGCCATGAAGCACGGCGCCTACGAATACGTCACTAAGCCCTTCAGTATTGACGAACTCAAGCTGCTGCTGGAGCGCGTCTCCAACCATCTCAAGCTGAAGACCGAAAACCGGATTCTGCGCGAGAAGCTGAAGTCAAAGCAGGGCTATGGCGGCCTCGTAGGTCGCGCTCCGGAGATGGAGAAGCTTTACCGCATTATCGCCAAGGCTGCCAACAGCTCCCATCCCGTGCTGATTCTCGGGGAAAGCGGCACCGGGAAGGAAATGGTCGCACGCTCCATCCATTATTCCGGACCTTTTCACGACAAGCCGTTCATCCCCGTCGATTGCGGCTCCCTCGTCCCCACACTGATTGAAAGCGAACTCTTCGGCTATGTCCGCGGCGCATTCACCGGCGCCAATCAAGCCAAGGACGGCCTGCTGGCCATCGCAGAAGGTGGAACCATATTCCTCGACGAAGTCGGCGAGCTACCCGTCGATCTTCAATCCAAACTGTTGCGTGCCATTCAGGAAAAGGAGATTCGTCCTGTCGGCAGCACGCGCCGCATTCCCATCAACGTCCGCATCCTGGCTGCCACCAACCGCGACCTGGAGCAGGCCGTGACCGAAGGCGCATTCCGGCGCGACCTCTATTTCCGCCTGAACGTTCTCAGCCTGCGCATTCCGGCTCTGCGCGAACGCCGCGAGGATATCGCTCTGCTCGTCGCGCACTTCATGGAGCGGGCCTCCCGCGCCTCCGCACAAGAAAAAGTTCTCAGCGACGAAGCCCTCAAAGTCATGCTCGCGTATGATTGGCCGGGAAATGTCCGCGAGCTTGAAAACTGTCTGGAACGCACCTGTGCCTTTACCAGCGGACCCGTCATCCATGTTGCTGACCTACCTCCAGCCATTGCTTGCACCGCCGCAGTGGTCCCGGCGAACGGAAATGGGAACGGCACCAGTCCCAACAAGATCGTACCCATGGCCGAGTTGGAGAAGCAGACCATCCTCAGCGCGATCGCAGAACTGAATGGAGACAAATTGCAAGCCGCCCGGCTCCTTGGTATCGGCAAGACCACGCTATACCGCAAGCTGAAAGACTACGCCGAGCATGCTTATTAGGCGAGAAGTTCAATTGCGAAATGAATGTGGTGGCTTGAGCGATCCGCAACGGGAAGGGTGTCCTCAGCGCGGCCCATAACTCCCGTGTTTTCATTACGAACTTTGTTGGAGGTCCGCTTGCTATAGAATCTGCATGATCTTACTCATCACACCGTCAGCACGCGGTCCAGAGTGCGCTACCACAGTGCAGGACTCCACCGGCAATGACACTCATTGGGCTGAAAATCTGCAGCAAGCCTTGGCACGGCTGCGGGAGCAGTCCTACTCCGCAGTAGTGATCGATCAATTCCTTCTCGAAAACGAGCCCGCCGAAAGCGATCAGGTCCTCGAACATTTGGGCACAGCCTTCCCGGTCTACCTGAACTTCGCAATCAGCGGCATGGAACGCTTGCTCCGCGAAGTTCGTTCTGCTTTGCACCGTCGCAAACGTGAGGAAACACAGGCCCGCCGCTCCGTTGAGCAACAATTCCGTAGCGAAATGTGTGAAAGCCTGACTGCCATGTTGCTCTCCTGCGAACTCGCGATGGCCGTTCCCAACGTTCCCGCCCCCGCCGCGGAGAAAATCCTCTCGGTAGACAATCTGGCGCGCGAAATGCGGCAACGGCTAGGCGTCAGCTGATCAGGCTGCATCGCCTCGCGGCCAAATCGTCCGCCCGTCCTGCATAATGAGAAATGCCGTCCAGCCCACTACGACCTGCGCGCAGCTGGACGCGGCTCGACGGCGTCGATGTGCTTCGCGGCCTCGCCATCTTCTTCGTGTTGATGAACCACGTCAACCTAAGACTCATGCAGGCCCATCTGAATTACACCAAAGGTCTACCCGACCAACTGGTCTCCTCGCTGGTTTGGAACGGTCAGTTTGGCGTTCAGATTTTCTTCGCGGTCTCCGGTTTTCTCATCACTTCGACCACGCTCCGGCGCTGGGGTTCGCTTTCCCGCATCAATATCCGCGATTTTTATTTGCTGCGCTTTGCCCGCATTGCACCATTATTTGCCCTACTGATTACGGTGCTCACCTTCCTACATTTGGCGCACATAAAACATTTCGTGCTCATGCCAGAGACAGGCGGCCTTGGCCGAGCGCTCCTCGCCGCGTTCACCTTCCAAGTCAATGTCCTGGAGGCTCGCCGCGGATACCTCCCCGGCAGTTGGGACATCTTGTGGTCCCTCTCTGTAGAAGAGATGTTCTACCTCTTCTTCCCTCCGATTTGCCGTCTGTTTGGTCGAGGGAAACTGCTCATTGCTCTTCTTCTCGTTTTTGTCGTGCTAGGGCCGTTCGCCCGCACAACCCTCGCGCACAACAACGAGATCTGGCGGGAATATTCCTACCTCGGAGGCATGGATGCGATCGCCCTCGGTTGCCTTACTGCGTTACTGGTTTCCCGAAAACGCTTTTTCCGTCCTGTGCTCTCGGTTCTCGGCGTTGCTGGCGCAGCGACTCTGATTTTCAGCCTGGGTTTCTCCCTGCAGGCTTCCGCATGGGGCCTCGCCAGGAACGGCCTCGATATGACCATCCTCGCCGTCGGCACCTGCATGGTCATCGCTTACGTATCGCAGACCAACTGGGCGAGTCCCAGAGTCCTCCGTCCTCTCGTGAAACTGGGTCAGCGCAGCTACGAGGTATATCTGACCCACATGTTCATAGTTTTCGCCTTCTTCGAACTCTTCGTCGTAGCTGGTAAACCCATGAGGGCGGTGCCAGTTCTATTCATCGCTGTCATTCTCGCATCAGGCGTATCGGGCGAAGTTGTAGCGCGGTTCTACTCGGAACCTATGAATCGCCGGCTCCGCGAATACTGGGGAGACGGCAGCGATCGGCTTGGATCGGCTGTGAGTCGTTCCTAAAGCTGTCCCAAGAATTCTTCGACTCCTCACCCTGATTCGCATTAGAATAGGCGAGCGCGACTCGCTGGGTGCCGCTTCCACCGCGGCATCCCGCATGCTCCCCGGAGGCGCTTTGCACGTTCTCGTCACTGCCGATACCATGTCCGGCTCCTGGACCTACGCCCGCGAACTGGTCACCGGACTGGTCACGCGCGGCGTGCGCGTCACGCTGGTCACCTTCGGCGAGATTCCCTTACCCGATCAGATTACCTGGATGGATCATCTTCATGGCCTCGAGTACCGCCCCACTGCTTTTCGCCTCGCGTGGATGGACGAGGCCCCGCAGGATCTGCTCGATTCTTCGCAATTCCTCGCGACCCTGGTGCGCGAAGTTCAGCCCGACCTGCTTCAGTTGCACCAATTCTGCCACGGCGATCTTCATGTCGACGTTCCCCGCGTGATTATGGCCCACGGCGATCTCATTACCTGGAGCGAGGCTGTTCAAGGCTGCATGCCACGCCCCACGCCCTGGCTCAAGTGGTATCGCGAAACAGTCGTCCGCGGCATCGCCGCTGCCGATGCGGTGATTGCGCCCTCGGTCTGGATGCTCGATGCTCTTCGCTCCACCTACACCGAGCCCCGCCGCGAGGCGATCATCTACCCAGGCCGCAATCCCATCTTCTTCAATCCCTATATCAGCAAAGACGACTCTGTGCTCTCCGTCGGCCGTCTGGTTGATGCCGGCAAGCAAGTCTTCCTTCTCACCCAGCACGCTCATCCGTTCCCAGTGTGTATTGTCGGTGCGGAGCAAACTGTGCCCGTTCCGCGCATTCCCATCCGTGCCGATGTAAAAGTTGCCACCGCCGAAGCCAGCGTTGCCATCCGCGGCCCTCAGACCGAAGCGCAACTCCGCTCGTTGTACAGCCGCGCCGCCGTCTACGCCGCCACTCCCCGTTACGAGCCTCTCGGCATGGCGCCGCTCGACGCCGCCTTTTCCCGCTGCGCCATCGTCGCCAATGATATTCCCAGTTTCCGCGAAGTCTGGGGTGATGCCGCCCTCTATTTCCGCACCAACAATGCCGGCAGCCTGGCCTCAATTCTCCGCCAGTTGGATGCCGACCGGCCTCTGCGCCAGGCCTATGCCGACCGCGCCTTTGCCCGCGCTCGCGAACGCTTCACCGCCCAGCGCATGATCGACAACTATCTCGATCTTTACCGCAGCCTCGTCAACTCCAAAACCCTGGCCGCTTGAAGCTTAATTTTTCTCCGCAACCCACTTTTTCGCGGCTGCATCTTTAGCCCCAGAGGTGGAACTGTGCCGCAAACTTCCAGTGGGACCATTCCTTTACGAAAATTCGGCCGTGCCGATGCGAAAGTCTCCGCCCTCGGCTTCGGCGGCCATCACCTCGGCGAAGCTCCCGATGCGAAAACCGCGGTCGAGATGATCCATCAGGCCGTCGATGGCGGAATCACCTTCTACGACAACTGCTGGGAGTATCGCCGCGGCAAAACCGAAGTCTGGATGGGTGCTGGCCTCAAGGGCCGCCGCGACAAGGTCTTCCTGATGACAAAAACTTGTCCCCATGGCCGCGATGGCAGTCTGGCTCTGCAGATGCTTGAAGAATCCCTGCGCCGGTTGCAAACGGACCACCTCGATCTCTGGCAAGTCCATGGCATGGGCTTTGACAACGACCCCGAACTCTTCATTCGCAAGAATGGTGCAGCCGAAGCCTTGGAGAAAGCCAAGAAAGATGGCAAAGTCCGCTTCGTCGGATTCACCGGCCATAAGAATCCCAAAGTTCATCTCGCCATGGTGAATACCGGCTTTCCCTTCGACGCCGTGCAGATGCCTCTGAACGCCTTCGACGCCACCTTCACCCGAAGTTTCGAGAGGGACGTACTGCCCGAACTCACCAAACGGGGTATCGCCGTCCTCGGCATGAAGCCCTTGAGTGGCCATGGCGACGCCATCAAACGCGGCGTTATCACCGCGGAAGAATCTTTGCGTTATGCCATGAGCCTTCCCGGCGTCACCACCACCATTACCGGTATCGATAGTCTCGACGTGCTCCACCAGAATCTGCAGATCGCGCAGAACTTCACGCCGATGACGGAATCGGAAATGAATGCACTCCGCGACCGCTGCAAGCCGGACGCTGCCGATGGCCGCTACGAGGTCTATAAGTTGTCGCTGAGGTTCGATAATCCCGAAGCCCGCCTCGCTCACGGCTTCCCGCTCGACACGCAGCAGTCGGAAGTCAAGGACATGCTCGGGTCTCAGGAAAACACAGGTCACCCCTGGCCGGAAAAGCAGTTCTAGGAGAGCGAAGTGGTTTCGAAGTTCGAATGGAATCGTCGAAGCTTTATCAAAGGAGCAGCCGTGCTCGGCGCGGCGCCGCTCCTACCCGGAGGCAGCATGGCGCAACAGTCCGATCCATCACGACAGGTCCCCGAAGGACAGGTACCGAAAAAGCCGTTGGGCCGCACTGGTGTCCAAGTTTCTGCCATGGGACTTGGCGGCTACCATCTCGGCTCTGCCGAAACCGAACAGGCCGCGATGGAGATCGTCGCCAAAGCCTTCGACCACGGCGTAACGTTTTTCGACAATGCCTGGGAATATCATGACGGCCTCAGCGAAGAGCGCGTCGGCAAGGCGCTGAAAGGGAAGCGCGATCAGGCGTTCGTCATGACCAAAGTCTGCACCCACGGCCGCGACAAAAAAATCGCGATGCGCATGCTGGAGGAATCTCTGCGCCGGCTGCAGACCGATCATCTCGACCTCTGGCAAGTCCACGAAGTCGTCTACGAAAACGATCCCGATTTAATCTTCGCTCCCAATGGCGTCGCCGAAGCGCTCGTCGCTGCCAAGCAACAAGGCAAGGTCCGCTTCATCGGCTTCACCGGCCACAAGGATCCTGAAATCCATCTCCGCATGTTGTCCCACGATTTTCCCTTCGACACCGTGCAGATGCCGCTCAATTGCTGCGACGCAACTTTTCGCAGCTTCGAAACGCACGTCTTGCCCGAAGCCACCCGGCGCGGCATCGCCGCTCTGGGGATGAAAAGCCTGGGAGGCAGCGGGGAACTCGTGCGCCACGGCGCCGTAACCCCTGAACAAGGGCTTCGTTATGCCATGAGCCTTCCTGTGGCCACTACGATCAGCGGCGTGGACACCATGCAGGTCCTCGACCAGAATCTCAAAGTCGCCGTAAACTTCGCACCCCTCGCTGCCGCCGAAATGCAGGCTCTGCGCGACCAATGCCGCTTTCTCGCCTCCGACGGGCGCCTGGAACTCTTCAAAATGACCACTAAATATGACGGCAAAGTCGGCCGCGAACAGCATCACTTTCCAACCACCGAAGAGTTGCCGATCTAGCGCAATCCAACTTTCGGCCCGCGACACGCACCCTCCCTTGGTGGTATCTTCTTAGCCTTACTAGAAACCCGTAAGGTTGGAGGAATTAGTACTCATGGCTCAAGTAAAAATCACCGTCCGTCCCAACGGTCCATTTCGTGTGGAGGCACCCGAAGGCTCGGTCGAGCTCGTCGACGCCAACGGCACTCCGTATGACCTTACTGGCAAGCCAGCCTTCTCGCTCTGCCGCTGCGGAGGCTCGGTCAACAAGCCTTTCTGCGATGGTACCCACAGCCGCATCGGATTCCAGGGCGCAGAATTAGCCGTCAAGAAAGCCGACAGCTAGAAATCGGGGATCCAGATGACCGACCGAACCGACCGCGAACTGGGCGACCGCGAACTAGGAATGAATCGCAGCATCACGCGCCGTGACTTCCTCAACGGAGTGGCCGTCACCGCGGGTGCGGCCCTGATGCCGTGGCATCTTTTCGCCGATGGCGATCCGGAGAAATCGTCCGCCTACTACCCGCCGGCGCTCACGGGAATGCGCGGCAGTCATCCCGGCTCGTTTGACGCCGCACATTCCTTGCGCGACGGAACTTTCTGGGATACGGCCGGCACGCAGCAGGACACCGGCGAAACCTACGACCTCGTCATCGTAGGCGGCGGCATTAGCGGTCTCTCCGCCGCGCATTTTTATCGCAAAGCCGCGAGCGCGAACGCGCGCATCCTCATTCTCGACAATCACGACGATTTTGGCGGGCACGCCAAGCGCAACGAATTCCGCGTCGGTAACGCATTCCGCCTCGGTTTTGGTGGAACGTATTCCATCGAAAGCCCCGCGCCCTACAGCACGGAAGCTCGCGGCCTGATCGAAGAATTGGGCATCGACGTGGCATCGTACCCCAAGTATCACGATGCCAAGCTGTACCGCTCTCTCGGCTTGCGTCCGAAGATTTTTTTCGACAAGGAAACCTTCGGCGAAGATCGTCTGGTCACCAGTCCCGCCTCGTTCGGCGGCGGTGAAAAGGATTACGCCAATGCCGGTGAGATCGAAGCGTGGAAGCAAATGCTCGCGCAAGCGCCCATCGCCCCGCAAGCCAAGATCGATTTCGATCGCCTGCTTCGCGATGAGCAGGATTATTTTCCCGGCCTCACCTCCACCGAGAAAAAGGCCAAGCTCGCGCGCATCAGTTATGCCAGCTTCCTCACCGACGTCGTAAAAGTTCATGCCGATGTCGTAAAGGTTTTCCAGGCTGTACCGCATCCCTTGTTTGGCGTGGGAATCGACGCGGTTTCGGCGCAGGATGCCTGGGGATTCGATCTGCCCGGCTTCGAAGGAATGAAACTGGATCCCGCGCCCGGCAAGGGCATGAATCGCGACGCGATTCCCAATGAAGAAGCGGAGAAATATTTCTTCCACTTCCCCGATGGCAATGCGACCATCGCGCGCCTCCTGGTGCGCAAGCTGATTCCAGATGCGATTGCCGGAAGCTCGGCCGCCGACATGGTGCTCGCAAAAGCAAATTACTCCAAGCTGGACTCGTCCGCATCACTCGTGAGGATTCGCCTCAACAGTACCGCGGTTCGGCTGAAACACGTTGGCGATGCGGCTGCCGCGAAGGAAGTCGAAGTGGCCTACGCGCGCGGCGGAAAGGTGTACACCGTCAAAGGGAAGAACTGCATTCTGGCCTGCTGGCATGTTGTCATCCCGTATATCTGCGCAGAGCTGCCGCAAAAGCAGCGGGACGCGCTGGCCTCGGCGCAAAAAGTTCCGTTGCTCTATACCAACGTTGCCCTGCGCGACTGGACGTCATTTCAGAAGCTGAATACGAATGCGGTCTACGCCCCCGGCTGCTATCACACACGCGTCGGTCTCGATCTGGCGGTCAGCATCGGGGGCTATGAATGCGCCCGCAAGCCCGAAGAGCCGATCGTGGTTCACATGATGAAGGCGGCTTGTCAGCCCGGCCGGCCGGCGCGCGAGCAGCACATGCTTGGCCGGATTGAATTGTTCCAAACGTCCTTTGAAACCATGGAGCGCGAGATTCGCTCCCAACTGGTTCGCACGCTCGGTGCAGGAGGCTTGGATCCGGCGCGCGACATCGTCGCGATCACGGTCAACCGCTGGCCCCACGGTTACGCCTACGAATACAACTCGCTGTTCGATTCTTTCTGGCTGGAAGGTGGCGAGACCCCCTGCGAAGTGGCGAGGAAGCCCTTTGGCCGCATCGCCATCGCCAACTCCGATGCCGGCGCCTACGCCTACACAGATGAAGCCATCAACCAGGCATGGCGCGCGGTGGGTGAGTTGAAGACCTAGCTACGAGTAGCGTTTGGCGTGCGCCGAGGCTGCGCGACATTGCCCGTGACTTGAGAATGAGCTCTTCCCAGGCGCAAAGGAACGCCGTAGTGGTGCGCAAGTTCAGCTGCGCCACCGGCTAGAGCAACTGCTACAACAAGTAAGATCGCAACCCGCCGCGGAGCCTGCTCCCGGAACGGGGCGATGAGGGCAATGATTGCGCCCACGATCAATCCCGTGATCAGGCCGCCGATGTGCGCGGCGTTGTCGATGCCGGGCATTGCCGCTCCGAAGACAAGATTGTAAAAAACAAAAGCCCCCAGGCTGCGCAGCGTCCCGGAGAGTGCGGCACGCGGTACGGAAAATTCTCCCAACTTAAAGGCGGCAAGTAGAGCGCCCGCGAGTCCGAAGATGGCTCCCGAAGCACCCACGCTCGGGCCGTAGGGATGCCACGCAACGCTGGTTAAACTGGATCCCACGCCACAGATGAGATAGATCGCCGCGTAGGTCCAGCGTCCGTAGAGCGATTCGGCTAGCGCGCCTAGATTCCACAGGCACCACATGTTGAATGCGATGTGAATGATCCCGCCATGAACGAACACGCAGGTGAGCAGCCTCCACCATTCGCCCGAGAGCGTGAGCGGTCCCCAGTTGGCGCCCCAGAGAATGGTCTCCTGAGGCGAGAAATCCATGATGGTGGAACCGGCGAGGGCCATGCCCAGAAACACCGCAACGCAAATACCGAAGATGATCTGCGTGACGCCGATCGTGGGCTCGCCACGCCGCACCCAAGGCGTTCGCATCACAGGTTGCGGCGCGTCGCCGACGATTTCTCCGCGCTGCGCAGCTTCGTGCTGCACGCACCACTGGCAAATCTTCTTGCCAAAGGAAAAGCCCGGTAGCTGTCGTCCACATCGATTGCAGTTTGCCATGAATATTAAAGAGTATCAGCACTTGTCAGAATTTTGGGAAGTTGACCCGGTCTTGGTAAGAGTTGGCCAGGTCAGATTGGCAGGTTCGGGAAGGGCACGGCTTTTAGCCGTGCCGGTCAAGCCGGCGAAGAATTCAGGGTTTAGCCCCTGACGTGCCTCCGTCCGAATTAATGGATCGTCTTCGTCTTCCGTGACATGTAATCCATCAACAGATATTGTCCGAGGGTGTACGGTGTTGTGAAGTAGGCTTTACCACGGCACATCTCCGTGACTTTCTGTACGAACTGCACCAAGCCATAATCGGACGCGAGCATGAACGTATTGATCAGCACGCCCGCGCGCTTGCACTTCGAGACTTCCTCGAGCGTCTGGCTGACCACCAGCGGATCGAGCCCAAAGGCGTTCTTATAAATGCGTCCGTCTTCCAGGGTGAGCGCAGAGGGTTTGCCGTCTGTGATCATCACGATCTGCTTCATGTCTTTTCTTTGCCGCTGCAAAATCCGCTGCGCCAACCGCAAGCCCTCACGCGTATTCGTGTAGTACGGCCCAACCTTCACGCGTGCGAGTTGCGATAGCGGCACTTCTTCAGCGGAATCGTGGAAGAGCACCAGCGACAGCGAGTCGCCGGGATACTGCGTGCGGATCAAGTGCGACAGCGCCATCGCTACTTTTTTCGCCGGCGTGAAGCGGTCTTCGCCATAAAGAATCATCGAGTGCGAGCAGTCGAGCATAAGCACCGTCGCGCACGAAGATTGATACTCGCATTGATGAACCTGCAGGTCGGAGTACTCGATGTTGAGCGGCAGGGAAAGCCCTTCGCGCTGAATGGCGCTGGAAAGCGTGGCCGTGATATCGAGGTTGAGCGTGTCGCCGAATTCGTATCTCTTGGAAGCCCCGCTGGCTTCAATTCCAGTGGCCAGATCGCGCGTGTCGTGGCGTCCAAAGCTGGATTTGCCGAGCGAGCCGAGCAAATTACGCAGCGACTTGAAGCCAAGAAAGTCTAGGCTCTTATCGGTGATTTCGAATTTGGCCTGCTGCTGGTTTTCACCAACCTGCCCGCCAACGCCAGAGGGGCGCGAAGGGTCCGGTGGCTGATCGACGGAAATGTAATCCTCCTGCTGCATGCGCTCGATCAGTTTTTCGATGAGTTCATCGAGTTCCCCGTCCGCCGCCATTTGCTCGAGGCGTTCGCGCATCTCGTCGTCGAACGCGTCTCCATCCATCAGAGCCTGCTCGATCGCGCGCCGAAGATCATCGAGCGTCTGCTCGCCCTCCGGCATCTCGTACCACATGTCGCTCTGGAAGCCGCTCTGCAGCAGGTAATCAGAGAGCGCGCCGAGCAAGTCTTCCATGCTCATCTCGCCCGCCGGATCGGGCACGTATTTGGTGTAGCGAATGCGTTTCATGATAGCTACTGGCTTATAGCTACGAGCCACAACAGCTTCTGGTTCAGCTAGAAGCTAGCGGCTAGCAGCCAGAAGCTTCCTAATTGAACTGCCTTCTCTGTCGATACGGTGGTTCTTCCTTGTCGAAACCTTTCTCGCGCACCGGCTCCGGTTTTTTCTCTCCGGCTTTGAAGACTCGCTCTTCATTGCGCCCGATGCGTTTGTGGGCGTGCAGGCCTTCAAGGATGAACTCTGCCGCCGACACTTGCTGCTCCGGACTTTCCTTTTGCGAAACCCCGAGCGGCCCGAGTTTGTCGATCAGCCCCTGAATTTCCTTAAGATTTTCCAGCGCTTCGAGGGCGGGGACAGAATCCGAAAGCTGAATCTCGCCACCCAGGTCGAACCACTGCACGATCTGCTGCACATTCGCGCCGGTAAAGTATTCGTCGTAAGTCTTGGCGATGGCTGCGCGGATCAGCTCCCGTCCAACAAAGTCCGCGCCTTTCATTTCGCCTTCATATTCGAGTTCAAGTTTTCCGGTGATGGCAGGCAGCGCTGCATAGACGTCGCTGATACGCGGCACCACCAGTTTTTCGTCATTGCGCAAAGCGCGTCGCTCCGCGTTCGAAATCACATTTTCCATGGCCGAGATAGGCAGCCGCTGGCTGACACCGCTACGCTTGTCGATTTTCTTGTCTTCGCGAGCAGCGAACGCGATGCGCTCGATCACTTCCTGAATATAGGTAGGCAGGTGCATGGCGTGCCCATTGCGATTCGTCCAGGCCTCCTGCGCGGTAATCGCGATGCCTTCATCCACGGTTGCCGGATAGTGCGTGCGAATCTCCGACCCGATGCGGTCTTTGAGCGGCGTGATGATCTTTCCGCGAGCCGTATAGTCCTCCGGATTCGCGCTGAACACAATCGCCAGATCGAGCGGCAGACGGATCGGATATCCCTTTATCTGCACGTCGCCTTCCTGCATGATGTTGAACAGGCCAACCTGAATTTTTCCGGCAAGGTCAGGAAGCTCGTTGACCGCGAAGATTCCTCGATTGGCACGAGGCAGCAGGCCGTAGTGCACCGTGAATTCGCTCGAGAGTTCGTGGCCGCCGCGCGCGGCTTTAATGGGATCGATATCACCAATAAGGTCGGCGATAGTGACGTCGGGCGTGGCCAGCTTTTCCACGTAGCGATCGTCGGGAGTGAGATAAGCGATGGGAATCGCGTCGCCCAGCCGCGCCACTTCTTCACGGCAGCGGCGGCAGATCGGCGAATAAGGATTATCGCGGATCTCGCAGCCGAGAAGGTAAGGCATTTGCGGATCCAGCAGCGTCGTCAACGCCCGCAGGATGCGGCTTTTGGCCTGGCCGCGCAAGCCGAGCAGAATGAAGTTGTGCCGCGAGAGAACAGCGTTTACGATCTGCGGCACTACGGTGTCGTCGTAGCCGACGATGCCCGGAAAAATGCTGGCGTCATCGCTCTGCTGCAAGCGGGCGATGAGATTCTCCCGGAGTTCATCTTTCACCCGACGGCTGCGCAAACGTTCTTCGGAAAAGGGACTGTGGCGCAGTTCGCCGAGCGTGCGAGGAAGATTCATGGAACCCCCAGAACGAATACTTTAGTTGGATTATACGCGGGTTTGCGACGGTCCGATTTCGGGCTCAGTGCACGTGTCCATTGCCGCCAGCCTTTTCCCGGGCGCGGGCGGCGCGATGCAGGTTCGGAATCAGTTTTTCCAGATAAGTGATAAGCAGAGAAAGGCGTTCCGCTTCCGAGCGCAGAGAGAGCAACTTCTGCTTGAAATCCAGATCCAGGGGCAGGGATCCGGCAAGATAAAAGGATAACGACGACGGGTCAGCGCCGGAGATATCCTGCTGTGCTCCCGCGATCGCCAGCAGTTCTGCGTGCAACTGAACCGCACGATCCGTGTCTTCCTTCGGCGGCGCGCCGGGTTCATCGTCGATCATCACAACTTCCGCTTGCAGGAAGGAGCGCTCCTGATTCACTCCCAGAAGCTCGAAACGCCTGCGCCCTTCGGTAACGAGGTCGAGGCGCCCATCGGAATATTCTTTGACGACCGTTACTATTTCGGCGGTGCATCCCACTTCAGCCAGACTCTGCTCCACCGCGCGGATCACGCCGAACAGGCGATTCTGCGCCAGGCACTCGCCAATCATCTCTTTGTAGCGCGGTTCGAAGATATGCAGCGGCAAGGGCGTGCCGGGGAGCAGTACGACATCCAGCGGGAACAAGGGAATGAGAGCGGCCAAGGAGTCTCCGTGAGCGAGGGGATCCGCGCCAGAATGAGCAGACTAACCCTGATTGTACCGCAGCGCTTGACTTCGCCAGTTGCGGAGGAATAAAAGCGCGCTATGGAACTTGCAGGAAAAATTGTGGTGGTCACGGGCGCTTCCATGGGCATCGGGGAAGCGATTGCCAAACTGTTCGCCGACCGGGGAGCGACGTTAGTGATGCTGTCGCGCGATGCCGGCCGGGTGGAAGCTGCTCGCGCCCGCGTGGGACACAGCGAGCGAACGCTCGCGATGGCCTGTGATGTGCGCCATCGCGAAGAAATCGACCGCGCGGTCGGCCTGACGCTGCATCACTACCAGCGAATCGATGTCTGGGTCAACAACGCCGGGCATGGGCTGCTGGACTCTGTTGCCCAAATGGAGATGGCGGCGTGCCGCGAGACGTTCGACACGAATTTCTTTGGCGCGGTGATGGGCATGCAGGCTGTCATTCCCATCATGCGCCAGCAGGGCGGCGGAACCATCATCAACATTTCCAGCGTGGCCGGCCATATTCCGCTGCCTTTTCATGCCGCCTACAGCGCGACCAAATTTGCCATGAATGCCATCGGCAAGGCGGCGGGCGTCGAATTGAAAAAAGATGGGATTCACGTGCTGACCGTCTGTCCCGGCTACGTGCGGACGGCCTTCGGCGAGAACGTAGTGCTTGGCAATGAGCGAAAAAAGGTACGGCCCAATTCCGTGCGCGGCATTTCCGCCGAGCGTGTAGCTCGGGCAACGCTGCGGGGGTATCAGAAACAGAAGAGGGAAGTCATCGTGCCCTGGACGATGTATGCGCCGCAGAAGATCTATCAGCTATTTCCCGCAGTGGTGGAGTGGATGATGCAGAGGATGGCGAAGTAATGCCCGATTTTCCGGCAAGGTTGAACGGAAGAATTATCCCAACTCAGCTAGCATGGCTTCCATCTCCGACTGCGCATGCAAGTTGCCGCTCCGCCGCGCTGAGGCAATTCCTTCGCCGAGCATCGTCTTCGCTTCACTGGCCCGGTCGGCGCGAACCAGCGTTTGCGCCGCCATGAAATATCCCGGCGTGTAATCCGGATTGGCTTTCAGCAGGATGGAGAACTCTGCCAGTGCGCGATCCAGGTCGCCCTGCTTCGAATATTCCATCGCCAACCCGTAGCGGGCAAACGTGTCGTTCGGATCCTGCGTAAGAATTTCGTTGAGCGCGGCAATGCGGTCCATAGGCAGATCTTGTTTGTGACGAGGTTAGTATAAACGCCATCCTCGTGTATGGTTGCCCGGACAGTGGCTTGCGTTCAGTGCCATGAGTAGAATGGACGCTCTTGGAAATTCTTGGTGTTAAGGGAGGCTCGAGTTGGCGTGTCCGTTTTTTATGCCGCTGGAGAAGTTGGCGAATGGAACCTGGCTGCATGCCACTCGCCTTCCACTGGGTTGCGGTTGGAGCGGTCTCTGCACCGCGCCCGGACACGAGGATGAGACGCCATCCGTCGACGATCTACAGCAGTTCTGCAATCTCGGTTACGCCGAAGGCTGCGGTCGTTTGCCCAGGGATCGCGAGTGGGATTCGATCCGCTTTGGAGCAAGAACCTTGGGCGGCGACAAGCAGAACGGTACCGCCAGCCGCATTCAAGTTCGCTACGTGTGCGAGCGTGATCATCGTCCGGCCGAACATGGGATCATCGAATTTGATGCGGCGGGGAATCGGCAGGAACCGCGGCATCACGACCCCCGCTTACAGAGAATGGCGGAGTGCTTCGTAGAGTCCTACGTCGAAAAACGGAGGCGGCAAACAACGACTACCGCCGTCGCAAGTTGAGGATGCAAAACCTATGAGCGAAGAGACGCCAACCCTAACGCCCCGCCCAGTGCGGGATTCGCAATCCGAAATGGCAGAGATTGTTCTGCCTAATGACGCCAACCCGCTAGGCGCACTGCTCGGCGGCCGCTTGATGCACTGGATTGATCTGGCGGGCGCGATGGCCGTGCATCGTCATTCGCGGAGCTACGCGGTCACCGCATCGGTCGATCACATCGACTTTCTGGTGCCGGTGCGAGTGGGCGATCTTGTAATTCTCAAGTCGTCCGTGAACCGGGTTTTTCAGACGTCGATGGAAGTCGGGGTAAAAGTTTTCGTCGAAAATTACCTTGCCGACACCGCGCAACACGTGGCCTCGGCTCACTTGACGTTCGTGGCTGTAGACGCCAAAGGAAATCGGCTGAAGGTCGCGCCCGTCATCCCCGAGACAGATGAGCAACGGCGCCGCTATGACGATGCCGGACGCCGCCGCGAGAATCGCCGCGCCGAGATGGAACGGCGGCGCAAGGCCAAGCGATAATCCACAGCTCGATGTGACCGCCGTCACATCAGACTTTGAACGGACTGAATAGGCTGTTTGGTTCTTCAGGATTTCCTATGGACAGTGCCCTCCTCGTTCATCGCATTCACTTCGCCTTCACCGTCACCTT
>DATEQW010000199.1:0-8131 GCA_035272245.1 Candidatus Sulfotelmatobacter sp.
GCAAGCGAGAGCTGGCTGTCGTCGACCACCACTTCGAGATGCTTGCCGCCGGAATCAACCACCGTGACCTTGCTGACTTTTGCCGGCTGCAACGCCTTCTCGGCGAAAGTGACGGCATCTTCGTGATACTCGATGATGTCGATCTTTTCTCCGTGCAGTTCACGGATGATCGATTGAACCCGCATTCCCTTCATGCCCACGCAGGCGCCAACGGCGTCCACGTCCTTGTCCTTGGACATGACGGCGATTTTTGTGCGCTCGCCAGCCTCGCGCGCGATGGCGCGGATCACCACCGTGCCGTCATAAATTTCCGGCACTTCCGTCTGGAACAGATGCTGGACCAGGTCGGGGACGGCGCGAGATACCACGACGCCCGGGCCTTTCGAAGCTTTCTCCACCCGCGCGATCACGACCCGCACGCGCTCGCCAATGGCAAATGATTCCAGACGCGACTGCTCCTTGCGTGGCATGCGCGCTTCCGCCTTGCCGATGTCAAAAATCACATCCGGACCTTCGACGCGCTTCACGGTCGCGTTCACCACTTCGCCCACGCGTCCGATGTACTCGTTGTAAACCGTGTCGCGTTCTGCCTCGCGCACTTTCTGGAAAATCACCTGCTTCGCGAGTTGCGCCGCAATGCGTCCGAGGATGCCTTCCGTGACCTTCGGAATGCGCAACTCCCCGCCAACTTCCAGGCTGGGATCAGCTTTGCGTGCATCTTCCAGCGTAATCTGAAGCTGCGGATCTTCGACTTGTTCCGGCGTCTCAACTACCGTCTTCACCGCATACGCGTTGATCTTGCCGGTTTCTTTATCCAACACGGCGCGCAGATTTTCCTGCGATTTGTAGTACTTGCGCGTGGCCATGACAATGGCGTCTTCCACCGCAGTCACTACAATCTGCGGATCAATTCCCTTTTCGCGGCTCAACGCGTCGATCGTGTTGTAAAGCTCACTCGCCATAAAAATATTCCGTTATGAAACTTCGGGCCCGACTTCTCTAGATTTCCGGCACCAGGTTCGCCTTCTCCACATTGGCGAACTCAATCCCGATTTTCTGCCCGTGCGCGGCCGTCGTTTCTTTCTGTTTCTTCCGCGACTTCTTGCTCGCGACGCTCAGGTCCAGCGTCAGCTGGCCTTCGCGAAAACTTTCCAGTCGCCCCTCGAAATGCCGGTTGTTGTTCAGCGGCTGCCTGGTCGTCAGCTTCACTCGACTGCCGACGAAGCGCTCAAAATCAGAAGCCTTCGTAAGCTTCCGGTCCAATCCCGGCGATGATACTTCCAACGTATAGCTGCCGGGCATCACATCCTCGACATCGAGGATGGTGCCAAACTCGCGACTGAAGTTGGCGCAGTCTCCGTGCGTTACTCCCGCCAGCGGATCACCAGCGGCAGCTCCGGGCTTGTCCAGATACACGCGCAACATGCGGGCGTTGCCGCTGCCGTGAAGCTCAACTTCCACTACCTCCAGCCCGCTGGAGGCGGCTACCCGTTCCGCAATCTCTCGTACGCGATCAAGCTCAAGTGCCATGCATCCAATAACTTAGAATCCAGCCCGCGCGAGCGTATTTCCCCGCAACGAAAAAGTGGGCTTGCGCCCACTGGTGTGCTTCGCCAAATGCCGGTACTACACAACAGTTCTCAGCTTTCTAATATACGCCCGGGAAGATTAAAAGACAAACGTCGGCAGGACGGGGAATGTCGAGATCGTGGCTTCTCTGTCCGAGCAGGGAGCGAGTGCGGCAACCCGACTTCCGAGCTCTTAGTTTCTTGCTCCCTAGGCTGTGAGATGCACGAGTGGACTGCCCCGAAAAGCCTGCTGGAACGAAGTCAGAATATCGCGCGCGTGCGCCACACAGCTCGCGCGATCAGGGATTCTTGAAACCACTCGCGCGGGATACTCATCGTAGGTTCGGCCTTCGAGTAGCCTGCCATTTTTTGCCTTCCGTACGCCGCCCCACTGTTTGAAGAAAAATGGAACGCGAGATTCCCGGCATTGATCGCGCACAGAAACAACCCACTCTTTCTTCATCGGCCGCGCCCCTGGGCCGCTCTCGCCACCGACAATCGCCCAACTGACGCCGGAGAGATTGAAGACGCCCAACTCTTCCAGTAGTGGCTCGACCGAGAGGAAGCGGACTCTGGCGGGTGTCTGCTGAAGGTCTCCGATTCGCGGCAGACCGTACTGCCGGTCCTCGACGCTCACTCCCCACCAAATGTGTTCTTGCTCGGCAGCGAATCGCAACCGTCCGCTCAACAGCTCTTTCAGCCTGGCCGATCTTTTCGTGAGGACCTGGAATGTATGCCAGTTGGCCTTGACCATGACCCTGCAGACCGCCTCAATGTAGTCGTCCGGAACGCCGTCCTGGAAAAGATCGCTCATCGAGTTCACGAACACGAGCTTCGGCGAACGCCAATTGAACGGCTCCGTCAGCTTCTCAGGGACGAGGCGCAAGTCGAAGCCCTGCTCGTACGGATGACCTTTTACGCCGCGAAACCGTTCCGCGAATGTCTCAGCGTAGCAGTGCTTGCAGCCGGGACTGATTTTCGTGCAGCCACGCACTGGGTTCCAGGTCGCGTCGGTCCATTCGATGTGAGAGTTCAGTGACATTAGGCTTCCCCAAAATCAAAGGTTGTCTGGGGCGTACTGTACTTGAGCACCTGATCCCAGAAGGTATAAGCTACGGCGCTACGTGAGAACAGAGCCAAACGATAGAGCGCGACATTCTTGTCGGCAATTCTGACCGGCTTCATCTTGTAGAAAGGCTGAGGCCGATATCTAAGCGTCTCCATGCTGCTCGAGAACTCCTCGGCTAAGAACTGCGGAAAGAGAGTGCCGTTCAGTTGCCTAGCCTTCCATTCCTTGCGCCAAGTCGGCGATCCGAGGAATTCATCGATCTTCACTGCCTCCTCCTTGACGTAATTCTCATAGTTTCTGTTCGCGTCCATGTAGAGTGCGAGGAGAACCAAGAAATCAACGAACCTGCCTGAGAGTCTGTGGAGCGTCTGGAACTTGATCCCAATATCGTAGGGATCGACGAAGCACAGCGACAACACACGATGGGTCGACGAATGGGGCGAAATCTCGGAAAGGATGTCACCAACTCGTTTATTGCAGTCCCCTAGTATGTACGCAACTTTCGCAGAAGGAGCAATGTTCTCGACCCTAGCTCTGAGCGCATCGAGCGCAGCGGGATTTGTTTCGCAAAAGATGTACTTGTCGAAAGGATGTTCCAAGGTCAGCGCTTGGAGCGGAGACCCAGCGATGATTCGCGATGCGTTTCGGATTTTGCTGTGACCCGATCCGGCGTAAAGCTCGATGTAGATTCGCTCGTCCCACTTGTCCTTCATTCCGGTGGCGAACAGCCTCGCGTAATACGAAACGAGGGCGTGTTTATCTTCTGCCCACTTCCCGACATCCTCGCCCGTGTAAAGGCCATCGTCCTGTACATCCACACAGTTCTCGCTATATTCGTCTTTTGTTCGCCTTACATCCGACCTGATGATTGTGCCTGATCTTGCTCTCTAACTCAATAGCCAAGATGGTTACAGCGGAATATTCCCATGCTTTTTGGGCGGATTCTTGTCGCGTTTGGTCTCGAGCATCGTCAAGGCCTGAATCAGTTTCTTCCGCGTCTCGCGGGGCTGGATGATGGCGTCGACGAAGCCGCGATCGGCGGCGACGTAGGGGCTGGCGAAGCGGTCGCGGAATTCTTCGATCTTTCTTTGCCGAGCCGCTTCCCGATTCTCCGCGCCATCGAGTTCGCGCTTGAAGACGATATCGACCGCGCCCTCCGGACCCATGACGGCGATCTCCGCAGTAGGCCACGCATAGTTCACGTCGGTGCGGATGTGCTTGGACGCCATGACGCAATAGGCGCCGCCATAGGCTTTGCGCGTGATGACAGTCACTTTGGGAACCGTGGCTTCGGCGAAGGCGTAAAGCAACTTCGCTCCATGCTTTATGATGCCTCCGTACTCCTGCGCGGTGCCGGGGAGAAATCCGGGAACATCTTCGAAGGTGACCAGAGGAATATTGAAGCAGTCGCAGAAGCGAACGAAGCGAGCGCCCTTGACCGACGCGTTGATATCGAGTGTGCCGGCAAGCATGGCCGGCTGGTTGGCGACGATGCCGATGGAGCGGCCGTCGAGACGGGCGAATCCGACGACGATATTTTTCGCGTAGTGCTCCTGCACTTCGAAGAAGTAGGCGTCGTCGACCACGGCGTGGATTACATCTTTCATGTCGTACGGCAGATTCGATTGCGCGGGAACAATTTTGTCGAGTGCGGCATCGGCGCGGTCGATCGGATCATGGCACGGCTTGCGCGGCGGGTCGTCCAGATTGTTAGAGGGCATGAAGCTCAGCAACTCGCGCACCATGGAAAGGCATTCGGCATCATCGTGCGCGAGGAAATGCGCCACGCCGGAGGTTTCGTTGTGGGTCATCGCGCCACCGAGCTGATCTTTGGTGACATCTTCATGCGTAACCGTCTTGATTACGTCCGGGCCGGTGATGAACATGTAGGAAGTCTTGTCGACCATGAGGACGAAGTCGGTAATCGCGGGCGAATACACCGCGCCGCCCGCGCACGGGCCCATGATGGCGGAAATCTGCGGCACGACCCCGCTATACAAAGTGTTGCGCAGAAAAATGTCGGCATATCCGGCGAGCGACATCACGCCTTCCTGAATGCGCGCGCCGCCGGAATCGTTCAGTCCGATTACAGGCGCACCCATCTTCGCGGCGAGATCCATGATCTTGACGATCTTCCCGGCATTCGTCTCGGAGAGCGAACCGCCGAAGACGGTGAAATCCTGTGCGAAGAGGTAGACCAGGCGGCCTTCGATGCGGCCGTAGCCGGTGACAAATCCGTCGCCGTAAGGCTTTTGCTCGGCCATGCCGAATTCGTTACAGCGGTGCGTGACCAGCTTGTCGGTCTCTTCGAAGGTGCCCTCGTCGAGCAGGAACTCGATGCGCTCCCGAGCCGACATCTTGCCCTCTTTGTGCTGGCGCTCGCGGCGCTTCGCGCCTCCGCCTTCTTCGGCAAGTTGATTGCGCTTTTTCAGCTCGGCAATTTTTTCTTCGATATTCATGGCGGGAAGGATTATAGCGGGTGAATGGGCAGGCAGGTGTGAGGTATGTCACCGATCGGCGCTTCTGGCAATACATCGACCGTCTCAACAGGTAAATCACCCAGGGAGCGATCTTGGTTTCGTTCACCCACGGGTATGGCTCCTCGCCTGTGGCCAGCGGCTTGAGGACCTGGATCGGCTGCAAAGCCGCGTCTCGATATACGGCGCGGTACGATTCATCGGTCCATACGATGTCTTCCACCGATCTTCGGTCCTGGTGGTCGGTGACCACGATGCGCACGACGTCGCCGCTGCGGGCTGCGGCGTTCTCCGGAAAATCCCGGGTGGTGAACGAGGCCCATTCATGGGTATAAATCTCGGGCGAGGAAACTATACTGACGATAATTCCCGTCGGCTTCAGCAACTTTCCAAGGTCGCGGAAGATTCGTGTCTTCATCACTCCGGGGATGTTGTCGAAGGTAAAAGCGGAGAGTACGAGGTCGAAAGTCCCGGCCTCAAGTCGATCGAAATTGTCGTCCGGGACGAGGAGGTACTGGCCCGAAGGATCTGTGGCCTGCGCGATGCGCAGCATGTCCTCCGAAACATCAACTCCGATCACATGGAATCCATGGTTCCGGAGGAAACGTGTCGACCGGCCCGTACCACAACCGAAATCCAGCGCCTTCTTGCCCGACACATGTTTTGAGAGGATCGCCGGAAGATCGCGGTAAGCAAGGTAATAGGTGTTCGCGAACTCGAGAGTGGCGTAGGCGCCGGAGCGCTGAACGTCTTCGTAGCAGTTGATGAAGTTTGCGCTTGGGTCTTTCACAGCCGAGTATAACTCGCGTTGTTTACCGGCTGAACAGTTTAGCTGGCTGCCCCAAGCGGATTGATAGGCGAGCAGCCTACTCCATATCCGAGCCCAAGATCTGATAGCGATACTTTTTTCCGTCCCAAAAAATGACCGAGGAGGTTGCTTCGCCTTCGCCCTGTTCTTCCATGTAAATTCCGAGCACCGTCTTCTTCTTGAGCGTAAGTCTTTTGACGGTCAGGGTCTTGAACGGAAGGTTGATCAACAGGAACTTCGGCTTTTCCTTGTCGGAGCGCCAGGCATCTGGACCAACGCCGTGCACGATCAGCAGACTGACACCCTTACGCTCCGGCTCATCCGAAGCAAATGTGGAAGTGGTTTTGACATCGCCGAAGCCGAGAAAGCTATTGTAGGGATCGATCACGTGGAAGCCGTATTCCGCCTGGTCGGCCATGGGGTTCTTGCAGCGGGCAGCGATCACCAGATCGTTAACGCCATCGCCGTCGAGGTCGCCGACAAATTGCGGCGGTCCGCCGAGCAAGGAGCAGTTCTCGCCAAACTCCTTGTGGACGTACTCGTCGGTGACCGCAGGCACGGGAGACCTGGCATGAGCCGGGGGCGGTGGTAGCGGCTTTTTTCCCGCCGAGAGCTGGGCAGAAGCTGCAGCGATCGCCAGCACGACAAGCAAAACTCGAAGCGAGGTAACTTGGGAGTACGACATGCCCCTACTCTAGTACCGTTCTTCTCGGGAGGGTATAGACAGTAATGATGACCAGGTAACCAAAGTACCCACTACTTTTGGAAGTGTTCCCAGCCTTGGGGCTCGAGTTCGCGCCGCGAACCGGACGGATTCATCAGAAATATCTTTCGGCCGGACGTGATGCGGCCGATTTGCGTGATGCCGATGCCTGCAATTCGAGGGGGAATACGCTTGCCGGGACGAGCGGTGAATAGCAGTTCGTAATCCTCTCCGCCATGCAGGGCAAGCTCAGGATCGACTTCCTTCAATGGTTTGCCGATGCTGGCACGCGGGACAGCTTCGGCGAGAATTTGCGCACCGACGCCGCTTTCTTCGCAGATGTGAGCAAGATCGGTGGATAGGCCGTCGCTGGTGTCGATCATCGCGGATGCCAGAGCCTTTTCACGCAGAAACCGGCCTAGCGGGATCCGTGGCTCGGGGAAAAAATGGCGAGGGTAGTCACGCGGATTGAGCTTGGCCTTCTTCTGCTTTTTTTGCATCAGCCGGACGGCAGCTGCGGATCCGCCCAGTTCCCCGCTCACATAAACTCGGTCACCGGGCCGCGCCCCCGAGCGCAAGATTGCTCTTCCCCTTGGCGCGGTTCCCACAACAATAATGTCAGCGAGAACGCCATCGGGCGACTCCGCCGTATCGCCCCCTGCCAATGGCACGCCGTATTTCTCCGCCAGCCGAATCAAAGCGCCGATGAAGCGGTTTACCCAACTTTGCGGCAAGTCGTGCGGCAGGGCCAGCGAAAGAAAAGCCGCGACGGGCTGCCCGCCCATGGCGGCGATATCACTCATCCCTCGAGTAAGGCAGCGGTGGCCGACTGATTCCGGAGAATGCCAGTCGCGCCGGAAATGTATTCCTTCGAGGGAGAAATCGGTTGTGACTAGGGTGTTCTGTTGCTGGCCGCGGACATTCGGCAGGTACAGAACAGCGCAGTCGTCCCCCATCCCAGTCCGGACCGCCGGATTGATCTTGACCCCAGCCCGGCGACGAATCTGTGCGATCAACGCTTTTTCGGCGATCACCACGACAACCAATATAAGGGACGCGTGGGGAACGCTGCCCAAATACATGAATCTCCCTAGGGTCAATCACGTCGATTGCGTTCTCCCTTGCGTAACTCGTCCTTGGATGACTTATGATTACCCCCCTTAAGTAACAATTAATACGGCGCGCTCCCGTTGACAGGGGGAACCCGGTTTGTTACCTTTTACCAGTCATTCATAAAGATCTCTGGCCGAGCTAAGTTCTGCAGTCCATAGGAATTGCAGACAAGTACGGTGTTTGTAGCTTTGGTCGTGGTTCCGGTAGGCGGGCAGGACACGTTAATTCCATTCCCAAGATGGGAGCGCGTGAACCCGGAACAGTCAGGTTGTCCGAACAGGCTCTTTGCGACCTCAGAACTTTGCCTGGAGTTCCGGCCCTGATCATTCAAAACGGAAGAAGGACTTCATTTGCAAAAACGCTTCTACATACTTTTCGTGGCCCGGGGAGACG
>DATEQW010000200.1:0-17219 GCA_035272245.1 Candidatus Sulfotelmatobacter sp.
GGAAAGACCATCGTCGGCGCTCTCATCTTCGGCCTGATAACCGTCGAACTCATCAAGCGCTACATCGGACTCCGCCAGTCCACCGGCGATCTCTACGCCATCCCCCTCGCTCTCGGCATCGCCATCGGCCGCATCGGCTGCTTTCTCACCGGCCTCGCCGACAACACCTACGGCATTCCCACCACGCTCCCCTGGGCCGTCAACTTCGGCGACGGCATTCCGCGCCACCCCACGCAACTCTACGAAATCATCTTTCTCCTCGCCTTAGTCCCGTTCCTCTACAAGATTGTCGCCCTCACCCCGAGCCGCCGTTTCCTCCCCGGCGACGCCTTTAAGTTCTTCATGGTCGCCTACCTCACTTTCCGCCTCCTCTGCGACTTCATCAAACCCTACCCGCGCATCTTCCTCGGCCTCGGAGGAATTCAGTGGGCCTGCCTCCTCACCCTGCTGTACTATTCTCGCGACATCGCACGCTGGTTGCGCTCTACCCTAGCCTCCGCGACATCACCAGGATGAAGACCCTCGCGACCATCGCTCTCTCCCTCATCGCGATTGTTGCTTCCTTGATCCTGGTTCTTTCGACGATTTGCACGTTCAAGGGTGACTTCGCCGGCCACAGGGAGCCGTCGTACTTAGTCTGCGCCGTCATTGCGCTCGCGGTTGTCGTCGTCACAATGTGGGCGATCGGCAAGCTGAACAAAAAGACCTAGCTTTTCATGGACCGTCACGCCTCCAACACGCTCCGCACCCTCGCCATCGTCGCAATCTCGATTGTCGTAATCATCGGCTCCCTCGGGCTGCTTCTCCTCGCCTTGTGTTTCGGAATGTTGGGCAACCTCGGGGGCAGCGGCCATCACGATCCTCAAGTCATAAACTTCGTGATCGCCGCTCTGGTCGCCGCCGCTCTTCTCATCGCCTTCGGCGTCTTCGGCGTCGCAAAATTAGCCAAGGGCATCATCCGCGAGTCGCCCGTTCCCCCGCTTCGCTGGAACGTTCCCGATGATCCTCACTCTCATGCTCCGCTGAACGCGCCTCCTGCGCCCGACTCTCAACCATCGATTCCGCAACCTCCGCCCACACCAACGCCAGCAACTCCGCCAACCCTCCCTTCCTCACCGACACTCCAACCCTCCACCATCAATGTCGTCACGCATCTTTCCCCCGCCAGCCGGCGTGCAATTCAGCGGCTCGTCCTCGTTATCGCGGTGCAAGTCACTACGCAAGTTTTGCCTGTGGTCCTGGGCTGGCGCTGGGCTCTCCGCAGCACGCTTCCCGCCTATCGTCAAGCGTTGTTCACCACGTTCCTAATGGCCTTGGCGACAAATCTCCCTTATCTCGTGCTCATCGTCAGCCTTCTTCGCCGGCCCGGAAGCCGCGCCTTCGGCTATTCCCTCGCGATTCCATCTCTCCTTCTTCTCTCCGGAATTTTCGGCAGCTCGGTCACGATTTTCTATGTCCTCCGCATGACCCACTCTCTCGCCTCCTTCCTGATGCTGGTCCCTTGGCTTCTCCATGCTCTCATTCTCTATCTCGCCTGGAAAGCCATCCGCCTTACTGGAATCTTTCCCGACCCGGCCCGGATTCTCGTCGCCGCCGTCGTCGTCGTCTTCTACTACGCCCTGCTGCCGGTTCTGCTCGTGCTCCTGCACTACTGGAAATTTTGAATCTTGCGCCGCCGGAGCGGCCGCGTGCAGAAATTGACTGCTCTCACTCGCAGCCTTGCTTTACTATGCTCCAGACATCGGGCTGACCGAGACTCCCAGCCCGCTCCAAAGAAAATTCTTGATGGATCGTTTCGCTTCCAACACGTTCCGCACCCTCGCCATCATCGGCGTAGCTGTTTTCGTCATCATTGGTTCTCTGGTTGTGCTTTTCATCGGACTCTGCTTTCGCGCGTTCGCCAACTACGGAGGCCCCGAACACTACGACCCCACGGGTATGGCGATTTTCTACGCCGCCATCGTCATCGACGCCTTCCTCGTGACCAGCGGCGTAGTCGGCATCGCCGCCATGACGCGCAGCCTTATCCGCAGCAACAAAGATAAAGACGGGGACGTCCAGGCTCCCGTCGCGCCCTATCCACTCCTGCCCAGCACTGCTCCGCCAAAACCAGCCTCACCCCGTGTGACCCCGCTAAACGTCACCACTCCGCACACTCCCCAGGCCCGCGTCATCCCAGATGTCGCTACTCATCTCTCCCCCGCCAGCACCGCCGCCATCCAGCGACTGGCCATTGCCATCGTTGCCAAAATTGCTGCCGAAGTTGCGCTCGGTGTGGTGGGATGGAACGGCGCTCTCGGCTCGCCCAAGGCGCCATTCCCTCTCTACCAGTTCGGTTTCATGGCGTGGGGCCTGGCCGCCATCGCTCCTCACCTTGTTCTTCTTTACTATCTCGCCCGCCGCCCCGGACGCACCGCCTTCGCCTACGCTCTGGTCATTCCCTCGATCCACATTTTCTTCGGACTCTTCGGTCACTCGGCTTTCCTCGCCTTCGTTCTCCGTCCCGGCCAAATTGCCGCGCCCCTTCTCTCCATCATCCCGTGGGTTCTCGACATGCTCATTCTCTATCTCGCCTGGAAAGCCATCCGCCAAACTGGAATCGAGCCCGATCCTGCCCGCCTCATCGTCGCCGCCGTCGTAATTTTCCTTTACACCAGCCTGCTCCCAGCTCTCGTATTCGTCCTGAACTATCTCCAGCGCTGAGTCCCAGTCTTCCGGGTGCCCCACTTCTAGCCTCTTTTGCGAGAACTGGGATTCGCGCTCTTTCCATGCTCCCCGTGCACCTCTGTGGTAAAGCTCTTAGACCGCACCGGCGCCTCGTCTGTACTATCCTCCGGACATCCGCTGTTCGCGATTATCAGGCTCGAAAAGATCGCTTATGGAACGCTGGGCCTCGATCACGTTACGCACCGCCGCCATCACCTTGGTCGCCGGACTCACCGTGGTGGTCAGTCTGCTCTTCCTGCTTCTCGGGATGTGCTCCGCGAATGGCTTCCTCGAAGGGAAAAATCCTCAGCGGCTGGGCCCGTACCTGATTGTGGTTGGAATGGTACTGGCCGTCGGAGTTGCGGCATCGGCTCGGATTGCCCGCGGCATGCGAGCCGCAACCGACAACGACGAAAATCAACGCGCCCGCGGACGCCGCACGCTGCACACTCTGCTCTACCTGATCGGAGTGCAAATCGTGCTGACCGCCGCCGTCACCTGCCTCGACTACCTGCAGCTATGGCCGCGCTCCCGCCCCAATCCCCCGCGCGGCTGGGGCCAGTTCCTGTTCTTTTATCTAGCCTTCCGCGAAGCCCCCTACGCCGTGCTCTTCGGCGCTCTTCTCAGAAAGCTCACCCCTCGCACCCTTGCCTTCGCCGTCGCTGTGCCCGGAGTGCTGCTGCTTTTCAATCTCCCATTCCTTCACCTGTATATTGGCCATCCCGTGGAGACTGTGGAGGGTTTGCTAACCTGGGCAGCGCACATCGTGATACTTGCGTTTGCCGTCCGGGCCATTCGGCGAAATGAGGCTCGCCCCGAAGGTTGGGACCTGGTCGTCGCTTTTGCCGTTTCATTTTTCTATTTCCTGGTGAGCTATTCCGCAATGCCCTATCTTTACCGCGGCTGGCGCTGAACCCTTTCGATCCGTTGGTTGGCAAACTCGCCTGCAGGCATTAAACTCGCCAGCACCTCGAAAGTAAGGTTTAGCCCATGCCGAAAACCCGCCCTTACCTCTTCTACGATGTCGCTCTCTCCATCTGCTCCACCTGCTACCGCAAGGTCGAAGCCAAAACCGTTTTTCAGGACGATAACGTCTATCTCCTCAAACGCTGCCCTCAGCACGGCTCCGAGCGCGTCCTCATCGCCGATGATATTGATTACTATCGCCGCTGCCGCGAAGTCTTCATCAAGCCTCCCGAGATGCCCCAGGTCTACAACACTCCCGTCAAATGGGGATGCCCCTATGATTGCGGCCTCTGCACCGACCACGAGCAGCACTCCTGCCTCACCCTCGTCGAGATCTGCGACTACTGCAATCTCCGCTGTCCCGTCTGCTATGCCGCCAGCGGCCCCGAGCGCCAGCAGTTCCGCACCCTCCCGCAAATCGAGAAGATGCTGGACGCCGTCGTTCGCAACGAAGGCCATCCCGACGTGGTCCAGCTCTCCGGCGGTGAGCCCACCATGCATCCCGATTTCTTCACCATTGTCGAAATGGCCAAGGCTCGCCCTATCAAACATCTGATGGTGAACACGAACGGAATCCGCATCGCGCAGGAAGAAGATTTCGTGAAGCGCCTCGCCGACGTCCGCGAAGATTTCGAAGTCTATCTGCAATTCGATTCCTTCGAGCGCGAGCCTTTAATGCAACTCCGCGGCGCCGATCTTCGCCGCATTCGCGAAGACGCTCTCGAAAAGCTGAACCGCTACAACATCTCCACCAATTTAGTCGTGACGCTGAAGAAAGGCCTCAACGATCACGAAATCGGCAAGACGATCGACTACGCTCTACAGCAGCCCTGCATTCGCGGCGTCACCTTCCAGCCCATCCAAGACGCCGGCCGTCTCGAGTCCTGGATCCCCGATCCTGCGGGTGTAGATTTCGCGGGTGTAGATTTCGCGGGTGCCCCACCCTTGTCGCGCACTTCGCGACAGGGTGGGGATGTTGACTTCCCCTCGATTACCACGGACGACGAAAAGGGGGACGCCCGCGCAGGCAAGTTCGTCCGCAACTTCAATCCCGCCACCGACCGCCTCACCCTCACCGAAGTCCGCCGCAAAATTCTCGAACAAACCAATGTCTTCCGCCCCGAGGACGTCATCCCCGTCCCTTGCCATCCCGACTCCCTCGCCATGGCCTATGCCTTAAAGCTAAACGGCAAAGTCATTCCCTTAACCAGCATGATCCCGCCCGAAGTTCTCATCAACGGCGCTGCCAACACCATCCTCTACGAACAAGACCCCGCCGTCCGCACCAATCTCTTCAAACTCTTCGCCACCAACCACTCGCCGCGCAGCGGAGCCGGCACCCTCCGCGAACTTCTCTGCTGTCTCCCCAAAGTCTTCGTCCCCGAAAACATTACCTACGAAAACATTTTCCGCATCATCATCATGCAATTCATCGACGCGCACTCGTTCGACGTTCGCAGCGTCAAGAAAACCTGTGTCCACATCGTCCATCCCGACGGCCGCCTCATCCCCTTCGACACCTACAACCTCTTCTACCGCGACGACCTGGAGAAGACGCGCCTCACCCCGCTGCGCCAAAACGCCGAGTCCGCCCTCGCCCCAATCTGATACTCGCTGCTGGCGCGCAGTACAATCGAAATTTCCATGCGCTCCGCTCGCATCGCCGAACTGCTCGAGCCCTTCCTCTCAAACACTTGTCATTCCGAATCGGGCCAAAGACCCGGCGAGGAACCTGCTGTTCTCTCGTCCTCGCAGCTCGATCATATATCGACGTACATCGATCTACTGATCCGCTGGAATTCCCGCATCAACCTCACCGCCATCCGCGACGCCGAAGAAATCGTCACCCGCCACTTCGGCGAATCCCTCTTCGCCGCGCGTCACCTCTTCCCCGCCACTGCTCCTGTGGGGACAGCCGCCCCCGGCTGTCCGGCGGAGCGAAGCTCCGCTGTCCGCCTCGCCGACCTCGGCTCCGGCGCCGGCTTCCCGGGAATTCCGATCAAACTCTGGGCTCCCGCCATCGCCCTCACCCTCATCGAGTCCAACCACAAGAAAGCCATCTTCCTTCGCGAAGTTGTGCGCTCTCTTACATTGACGAACGTCGATATACAAAACACACGTGCCGAGACCATCACGCAAACTTACGAGGTGGTCACCCTCCGCGCCGTCGAACACTTCGGAGACGCCCTCCGCGTCGCCGCTAGCCTCACAACTCCCACAGGCCGCCTGGCTCTTCTGATCGGCTCCTCGCGGCTCGACGAGGCCCACTCGACCTTGCCGCCGTTCACCTGGCAAAAACCCCTCCACGTTCCCCAGTCCCAATCTCGGATATTACTCATGGGAGCAGCGGCACCAATAAGGTAAACAAGTGGGCAGAAACCATGATTTTTAGCCATTCGCTGCACCGTGTCAGGAAGTTCTAGCAAGAAAGTGGGAAATGTCTCATCATGAGACGATAGCCCGTGCATTCTATTCTACGAATCTCGGTTCTAAGTGTTCCAACCGGAACATTAGGCAATATGTTCCGACAGGAACATCTCGCTCCCGGCTTGTTCCAGAATGTTCCAGTCGGAACATTTAGAAACCTGAAGCGCCCCGCAACTTGTTTTGCACAACTCGTCCTAGTGTTCCGATCGGAACACCAATCCACGTTCCAGCCGGAACATTAAGCGCGGTTTTGCACAATCATTTTGTATAATGCACAACATCTGACCTTGCATTCGAAATGCGAACCGCTCTATTCTTGCGAACAGCTCTGGCTCCTCGACAATTTATATGGGACGCGTCATCGCTGTTGCCAATCAGAAGGGCGGCGTGGGCAAGACCACGACTGCCATCAACCTAGCCGCGTCCTTCGCGGCTGCGGAAGTAAATACTCTACTCATCGATTGCGATCCGCAATCGAATGCCTCAAGTGGCCTTGGCCTCGTGAAAGATCCGGAGCGCATTTCTACCTATCACCTGCTGATGGGCGCAGCCTCGGGCGATGAGGCGCTCGCAGTGACAGAGCTCGAGCAGCTCTGGATCATTCCGTCGCACAAAAATCTCATCGGCGCAAATATTGAGCTGGTCGAGGCCGAGCGCCGCGAGTATCGATTGAAAGAAGCGATCGCGCCCTTGCGCGATCGCTTCCAGTACATCGTCCTGGATTGCCCACCAGCGCTCGACTTGCTCACGCTGAACGCACTAGTGGCGGCCGACTCGGTTCTCATTCCGATGCAGGCGGAATATTTTGCGCTCGAAGGCATCAGCGAGCTCCTCGACACAGTCGAGCGAATTCGCGCGGAGTTGAATCCGGAACTGGAAATCGAAGGCGTAGTGCTCACCATGCTGGATGAGCGCACCAATCTGGCTCAGCAGGTGATTGCTGAGCTAAAAAAGTTTTTTGGGGAGAAGTTGTGCGCGGCGACTGTGCCGCGAAACATTCGGCTGGCGGAGGCGCCCAGCCATGGGAAGCCAGCGCTGGTGTACGATCCGCGCTCGAAGGGCGCGGAGAGTTACATACGGCTGGCAAAGGAGCTGCTGGGGCGGCATGTGGCGGCGGTGGGCGAGGCAGCGCCGGCGAAAAGCGCGTAGCGCATATCGATAACTATCGATCTATATATCGATTCATATGGATATTAGGATTTAGCGGCCAGTTGTACAGGCCCTTCGCGTCGCTCACGGTGACAAGATTTGTCGGGGGAAAGAACTTATGACGACAGTGGCGGTAGAGAAGCATGACGAGAAGCCGGAGAAGCGGAAGGCTTTGGGGCGAGGCCTGGCATCTTTGTTGCCCGGACCACGAGTGGTTGCCAGTACCGAGCCGCGAGTACCGAGCCCCGAGCAGGAGATCCCACCCTTCGCAAAGGACGCGAAGGATGGGGCACCCTCAGTCGAGGAGCCGCCGTCCGAGGTAATTTCGATTCAGGCGCAGGCGGTGAATCACCACATGGTGTCGCAGCTGGCGATGGAGCTGATCGAGAAGAATCCCTACCAGACGCGCTATGTGTTTAGTGAAGAGCAACTGCAGGAGCTGGCCGATTCGATCAAGGAGAATGGGGTAGTGCAGCCGGTGGTGGTGCGTCCGGCAGAGGAGGAAGGACGATTCATCCTGGTGCTGGGCGAGCGGCGGCTGCGCGCGTCGAAGATCGCAGGGCAGCGAACGATTCCCGCGATCGTGCGCCGGCTTTCGCCGCAGCAGGCGGCGGAGATGACGGTGCTCGAGAACGTGCAGCGCGAGGACCTGAATCCGCTGGAGCAAGCGGAGGCGTTTCGCGTGTTGAGCAAGGAATTCCAGCTGACGCAGGTACAGATTGCGGAGCGGCTTGGAGTGTCGCGGGAGACGGTATCGAATTACATGCGGCTGCTGCGGCTGCCGCGGGAAGTGATGGAATATTTGATCTCGGGGCGGCTGACTTTCAGCGATTGCAGAGAGCTGTTGGCACTGGAGAAGGAAGAGCACATCCTCGAGATCGCGAGAGAAGTGGTGACGAAGCATTTGAAGTGGGATGAGATTGAAGATCGGGTGGCGCGGGTGAACGGATTCCTGGCCATGCTGCCGGGGCAGACAATGCCGGGAGAAGCGCCGCTGAAAAAAAATAGAGCGGCGCGGTGGATGGATCCGAATGTGCGGGCCGCGCAACTGGCGATGGAGCGGATCCTGGGGGTGCGGGTGAGAATTAAGGATCGGAATGGGAAGGGCAAGATTGTGATTGAGTATGCGACGGTGGATGATTATGAGCGGGTGGTGGAAATGCTGAAGGGCAGTGGTAAGTGATCAGTGGGCGGTGGCCAGTTAGGGTGCTATCTACGGTTGGGTAGAGAGAAGGTATGGGCCAGTGGGGGCATCAGGGTGGTAATTGTGGGATCGGGCGGTGCTTTGGCGGGGCCGCGAAGATCTCAAACCCCGACGTAGTGGAGTGAATCGCGCGTCCAGTGGGAGCGGGCGGTGGGGTTAACTAACTTGATTCATGCGCGGCGGTGACTTACTCGCCTCAGGGTTAATTCTGACCGATTGGTACAAATTCAGCCTTCTCCAGTTACACAGTTAAATCGTGCCGTGGCCATTGCCATGCGCGATGGTCCAGAGGCCGGTCTGGCGCATATCGACGCGGTGTTGGAACATGGCGAATTGGCCAATTATTACCTGGCGCATTCCGCCCGTGCAGATATGTACCGCAGGCTCGGCAGGACGGCTGAGGCTCGTGCCTCTTATGAGAAGGCGCTGCCGCTGACCCAACAGGAACCAGAGCGGCAATTCCTGCAAGAGCGGATTCGGCAGTTGAAATAAAACTCTGATAAAAAAATGGAGCGGCTGTCGATTTTTTCTGTGCGCGACGACTATAGGGTGAACAGTCGAGAGGACGAACGATCGAGTGCGCAAGACCTCAGACTCTCATAAGCCTGATACAAAAGAGGAGGTCAGGACGATCAATGAGAAATGTGATCTTCGCAATCAACATTACCATGGATGGCTGCTGCGACCACACCAAACAATTTGTCGATGAAGAACAACTTGAATACTTTACTCACCTGACGCGAGAGGTTGACCTGCAGGTTTTTGGGCGTAAAACTTATCAATTGATGGTTCCCTATTGGCCTGATGTCCTCAAGGATGCGGGTGAGACAAAGGCCGATACCGAATTTGCACGGGCATTTTGCTCCACAAACAAAGTTGTTTTTTCGCGATCCTTAGACAATGTTGGAGACAGCGATACGCGAATTGCTCGTGGCAACCTTCACGACGAAATACTCAAACTGAAACAAGAGAAGGGTAAAAACATTTTAGTCGGCGGCGTGGACATCCCTTCACAACTGATACAGCTAGGTCTGGTGGATGAATTTCGTTTTGTGGTTGGGCCAACCATTGTGGGAGAAGGAAGACGGTTGTTTGACGGTGTCAGCCTGCCGGAGAGACTGCAACTAAGACTTGTTGAGACAAAGGTCTTCAAATCAGGATGTGTTGTGCTTCGTTACTCGAAACTGTGACGGCAACATTGCTTGAGCTACGCCGATGGCTCCCACCCGGAATAGGAGAAGAACTATGAAATACGTCTGTTTAGAATCAGCTCAAGCCAAAGGCCCCACTTCTCGCAAAGAACGCGAGAAATGGGGCGCCCTGCGGCCCTGTTCTAGTCAACGAGACCCAAAAAGCGGAGCTTCACATCCGCAATATCTCCTGATCCCCTCGGCATCGCAGCCCACCCATGAAACTGCCACGGGTGGGGCATCCAGCCAGAAAGTGTTTCCCGGGCCACCCGGCGGAGACGCCGATGCTGGAGAGCTGACCTCTTTCTTATTGACTATTGGAGCAGCCGCCCTTAGCGCCGAAGGTCGCGGCCCCCGACAGGAAACCGGGTTCCTCAAAAACGCCCTTGCCGAGGTCGCCGTCTGCGGCGGGAGAGATGAACAGCAAGTAAACAACTTCACCGGTGTCACTTCCGGATTGAATGCTGGCCACGAGGAGATGGTTGATTATTTGAAAAGTACCAGTTAGCGTACCGGTGCCGGCCAACGGGCCTGATAGCGAGGCCGAGCCGCTGTGTTGCCCGTTCGTGCCACTATCGACCAGCGAAAGGCACGCTGTGTGCGCGAACTGGGGCGGAAGCGTAACATTTACCGGCCGACTGCCGGTGTAGCTCTGTGCCATGGCAGCGTTGGACATCAGTGCAAAAGCCACCAACGTGATCGCCATGAAAATAATCCTGCGTTTGTTCATTGTCCTACCCTCCAGGGAGAAACGTAACTACGTGATGCCATCCAACAATGCGAGGTAAGACTCAATCGGTTGTCACGGACATGTAAAACCATTGTTAGAAATTCTCATGGTGGCCGCCCAGAGCCGCGTTGCTCTCAAAACCGTAATCTGCTGTTAGGATGAAAACCGTCCTCGCTGGACCGGTTGATGACCAACGCTGAGAAGAACGCCGAGCCGAAGCCGCTGCCGAAGTTCCTTACACGAATATCCAGATGGTACAGGGAGACGGCCGTAACAGTTCTCTCCACCCTGATCCTGACGTGTGGCTTCATCTTTTTCTCGTACGCGTATTACGCGATCCGTGGATGCGGAAACCCGCCGATTTACTCCAGCCACTTCCGGCCTCGAGCGATGCACAGGATGGATACGGAGCAAGCCAGCAGATTTTTCAAAGAGTTTGACCAGATGGGCGAAGCCGAGACCTACATCTACCAGCCGTGGGTAGGTTTCTCAGAACGGATTTTCCACGCGCCACGGCTCAATGTGGATGAAGCAACACCATTGCCAACCCGCCGAACCATCCAGAACAGCTCCAATCATGCGGGGCGCCCTCTTATCGTATGGGTCTTCGGCGGCTCAACCATGTTTGGTTGGGGAGTGCCGGATGATGAGACGATGGCCAGCCACTTGTCGGCGATTCTTTCTCGCGATCTTCCAGGCCGGAGCGTCGCGGTAACCAACCATGGGCACAGTTACTTCTTCTCCTCGCAGGAACTTGCTTTGTTTGAGACGTTGCTTCGCCGCGGCGACCATTGCGATGTGGCGGTCTTTCTGGACGGTCTAAACGAATCGGGCATATATTCGCACCACGACACTCCTGCTTTTACCGACAGAATGGCCGTAGCCATGGCAAGAGAGCAAGCTCGCAACCCAAGCGCGCGAAGCTACTTCTGGTTATCGCCGGACTTCCCACCTCTTAGACTGGTGGGAGCGATCGGAGGCCGTCTGATTCGGCCGCCCGCTCCGCCCCCGGATCAGTCACCTACCTATGATCAGGTGAATACGTATCAGTTCAATTTAAGCGCCGAGGCAGCTCTCGGAAGCATTCATGGCATTAAGACGCTGTTTTTCTGGCAGCCTGTGCCGGGCGAGATCGGATATGCGCCGGCTCGCGACCTGGCGGCTAGAGTTCGGCAGTCGGTGAAGGCCGACAATTTTTATTACATCGCTGACATCTTTAAAGATATGGATCCCCGTGACGTCTACGTCGACTATCACCATTACGGTGACATCGGGAACGAACGCATCGCGGAGAATATTGCCGGGGAAGTGCTCAAGATTGTTGGAAATTGAAATTACCAAGATCTGCAAAGAGAGGTACAGGCACTGGGCCGGGCGGCCCGAGCTTTTGATCTTGCGGGCAGTGCGGCGCATAGGATTGGGGCGGTTCCCCTAAATTCAGAAATGCGCTGGGTCCGCCTCCATCTTCGAATTCCACCCCTTCATCTCATTGAGTTCCTCGGGGGTGATCTGAGGGAAGTACCTGATGAACAAAACCAGGCGCCAGGTTTGCGGGACAGTGTGCGTTCCGTGGAAGGCCGGCATGCCACTCAAACGAACTCCATTTTCAATTGTGTAGTAGAGTTCGCCATCGCTCTTGTTCTGCGTCGCGGCTGCGCGCAAGTCGGGCGGTTTCGGATAGAGGCCCTTGCCGTAAACCGTGTGGCCCGATCCGTCATTCGAATGGCACGGGGAGCAATGAAAGGCGAAATGCTCCATGCCTCCCCGAATGTTCTCGGTTGAAGGCGTGATGGGATTGCGAAGCTCGCGGTACGAGGACGGCACGGCCAATTTGCGTGCCGTTGTCGCCGCGAACACCTCAATCACTGATGGTGTCGCAAGTGCGCTGAAGCCTCGGCGCACGAGAATCAGCCCATATCCCGCGGCCGCAAGCGCAAGAGCCAACACAATTAGCGAAACTACTTTCCAGGTTTTCATGTCTACCTCTGTCCCATGTCCTCGTCGTCCGCCTGCCCGAACGTAGGCAGGTACTTTCCGAAGTTCAATTCGAAGTCGCTCGGAACGCCGTAACCCACATTGCGAATCTTGGCACGACGCGCCTGCGCACCGGGCAAGGCCAGCAGTGGGAAGAACAGGTCGGTACTCGACTTGAGCTCGGTAGCGGTCGGCGTCCCGAACCGATTGACTTGGGCCTTCGCCGCGGCTAGCGTTTCACGGTCGAACGAGGCCAGACGGCGGACGAGCGCATCGACGAATGAGTCGAGGTTGGCATCGTCCAGCGTGCGGTTCACCCAGCCATAGCGCTCGGCGATATCAGCATCGAAATCGTCGCCGCTGAGGACGATCTCAAGTGCCCGCGAGCGGCCGACCAAGCGCGGGAGCCATTCCAGCGCGCCGCCGCCCGGGACCAGTCCGACGCCGACCTCGGGGTTGCCGAACACGGCGCTTTGCCGGCTGGCGAAGCGCATGTCGCAGGCCAGTACGAACTCGTTCCCGATGCCGCGCGTGCGGCCGCGAATCTTGGCGATGCTCACGACTGGCGTGGACGAGAGGCGCAGCACAAAGTCGCGCCAAAGTCCAAGCACCTCTGGCCGTTCAGCTGCTTTGGCTACGTCGAGATGGGCGACGAAGAAATCGGGATTGGCCGACTGGAACACTACGACCTTCACGGATGGGTCCGCCTCGAGGTCAGTCATTAGCTCTCCCAATTCGACGATCGTTGCGGGAACAAACATGTTGATAGGCGGGTTGTTGAAGGTGATCGTCCACCGCCCCGGATAGGCGCGGTCGGTGTTGAACTGAGAACTGTCAGGCATGGCGCATCTTCTCCTCTCTTTTAAAAAAGACCTACCGCAGTGATTTGAAGCCCGCGCGAACCTCTTCTGAAAAGAGTCGGGGCTGTTTCCGGGCCGAACGTCGAGCTAGCCTTGAGAAAGCGACGGCGTGATTTGTCGTTGATCCGTCTCATAATGGTTCCTCCTTCAGAATCGAATCAGTGACCGCTAAGAAATAGAATTGCTGTCGATTTTCGGTCTCCGGAACGACTATCTGATAACAGAACGATGGGCTACAGCTCTGAGTCACAGGAAACAAGGTAGCGGGTCAGTTTGATGAGGAAGCGAGCCAAACGCGCGATCATTGTGTCGCAAAGAACCCTTCGGTCGCTTGCGCTCTTCAGGGCAGGCTGCGACACAACGCGCGGCTCGCCTGGGTCCTTCACTGCGCAAAAAACGCTTGTTCAGGATGACAAGCAAACTGCCCCACTACGGAAACAAGGAGGATTGGATGAAATACATCTGTTTGGGATACATCGAACCAGGAAAATTCGAAGGGATGACCGAGGACGAGCGGCATGCGACGTTTGACGAATGTTTTGAGTACAACGACCATCTGCGCGCCAACGGACATCTGGTCGCCGAAGTACCGCTTCAGCCTCCGGAGACGGCGTTGACTCTGTACTGGAAAAACGGCAAAGTCACGACGACGGATGGCCACTATGCGGAAACCAAGGAACAGGAAACCTTCCCGCAAAGGAATCGAGAGAGTAAATCGGTGGGAAGCGGCGAGGAGAATTGCGTCTATGATTGGCGTGTTACCCGGAATTCATGGACAAAGTGGGAGATGCATGTGAATGAGAGCGAGAAAATGCTGGGATCGGTGGCGGCGCAGTTGATGAATGGAGAGGAAGTGGTGGTGGAGGATCAGAAGATCAAGGTGCGGCGCGTGGGGAGCGGGCGGCTAAGGATGGTGCAGTTCCGGATGAATGGGCGGGTGATCGACGCGATTGAGCAGAATCGCGACAAGCCGAGCCGGTGGGGGAAGCTGGCGCGGGAGAAGCATCAGGTGGTGCAGTTTCGGGACGTGGAGACGAATAGGTATTTGGCGGTGTCGGTGGATGGTGAAGTAAGGGAGTACGGGAAGTAGCGAGCCGCGAGTTTGGGAATTTACTTGGCGAAGAAGTAATCGAAGGATTTTACGGCGTTGAATTCGTCGTCTTTGACGTCGAAGACGGTGTAGAGCTTGGTGACGTTGAGGATGTCTTGCACTTTTTTAGTCAGGCTGAGGAGTTTAAGTTCGCCGCCGGAGTTGCGGACGGCGGTGAAGCTGCTGACCAGTTCGCCGACGCCGGAGGAGTCGATGTAATCGACGTGGGCGAGGTTGAGAACGATTTTTTTCTTGCCGTCAGAGATGAGTTTGCGAACGGTGTCGCGAAGGTTGCCGGTTTCGTCGCCGAGAGTGATGCGGCCGCGAATGTCGACGATGGTGACATGGCTGACTTCGCGGGTGGTGATGTTGGTCATGGACATCGGGCCGATTGATTGTACTCGGAATTAAATCAATCTACCACGGAGGCAGGGAAAGCGTCGCCCAAGGTCGGCATTCGGTAGTGCCTCAGTAAACTGAGGCACTACCCGGCATTCGGAAAGACTGAGATCCTTCGCTTCGCTCAGGATGACAAAGAGGCGGGGGTGGGTTGGGAGTCGCGGATTTCCTGGATGGGCGAGGTGACGATGGGAGTGTCGTATTCGGGGTGACGGAATTCGAGGTGCATGCCGCGGCCGACGTACTGGAGCTTAAGCATGGAGCCTCCCCAGGTGGAACCGGCTATGGCAACCTGCACGGGGCTGGGGCAGAATTCGGGATGGCCGGAGATGAGGGCGTCGCTTCCACCAAGAAGAACGGCGGTGTAGCAGTGATGGAGAGTTTGAATCTCGAGGATGGTGGAGGGCGGGAGATCGTGAAGAAAGACGCCGCCTTCGATTTCGGACTGGACGATGGCGTGGTTGACGTCGTCGGCTAAGTTGGGGTGCGGACTGAACATAACTGGGGCAACGTTCCTAGGAGTGTACTCCAAAACCTGAAATGGCGGGCGTCGAGATGGGGGTACTTTGGAGCATGGTCGGAAGGTTGGATGTCGGAATGGGAGGCGAGGGTGCGGGAAAAGTGGGGGCCTGGTGGCGCAAACAGCAGGTCCCTCGACTTCGCAAGATCATTGGAATAGCGAATGATCTCGCTGCTCTCGGGATGACAGTTCTTATGGAACGAGGAAAATGCGGTCAGGGGAGAGTGGCGATGGAGCCTTTGGGGCCGGCGAAGATTGCGCCGCCGGTGGGGTAGGGGCTGACGGCGTTGAATTCGATGGAGGATTTCCTGGGCGGACTGATGCGGGTGGGGTCTTTGGGAGGGCGGAAATCGAAGAAGAATTTGGGTGCGGCGATGAAGAGGCGAACGTGAGCCTGGTCTTCGTCTTTGTCTTTGTCTTTGTCTTTCGCGGCGGGAGTTAAGGATTTGCGATCGTAGGCGACGGCGGAGTAATAGGATTGCGGGAAAATTTTGGAGACGGTCCAGGTTTTGCCGCCGTCGGAGGTGAAGGCGAGGTTGGGGCCGTCCTGATCGGGATGTTTGTAGTCGCCGCCGGCGATGACGCCGTGGTTGGGGTCGCGGAAGGCGATGGAGAAGATGCCGGCGGAATCGGGGCCGTGCGTGATGGAAGTGTTGAAGACTTGCCAGGTGTGGCCGCGATCGGCGGAGTGAAAGACGCGGGCGGCTTTGCCGCCGGTGGCGAACCAGATGTTGGGATCGTTTGCTTCGGGGGCTGAAGCCCCAGTCTTTTCAGAGGCTTTTTCGGCACGACTGAAGTCGTGCCCTTCCCGATCTGTGCCTACGTGAAGGATGGCGAGGCAGGTATTGCTGGCGGCGAAGGCGCCTTCTCCCTCGAGGGCGGGCGGGAGTTGCGAGGGTGGGATCGGAGTCCAGGATTGGCCGTCGGCCGTGATGAGAAGTTGGAATTTGAGTTGGCCGGAATCGTCGGGGATGGGATCGCCGAGGACGATGCCGTGGGTGGGATCCCAGAAAGCGATGGAGTCGAAAAAGGCTTTGGGATTGGTGCTGGTGAACTGGAGGTTCCAGTGCTGGCCGGCGTCGATGGTGTGGTAGATGCGGGACTGGTCGCCGGGTCCGGAGGACATGAGAAAAGCTTCGTCGGCGGAGAAGGCGACGACGCCGCGGAAATCGAGATTGGCGGCGTCGGGGACTTGGGCGGGGATCCAGGTACGGCCGGCGTCGGTGGTGCGGAGGTAGGTGCCGTGGGTACCGGAGGCCCAGGCGATTTGCAGGGAGACGGCGCTGATGCCGCGAAGATTTTCCGTGGTGTTAGAGGGTTGAGTCTGACGCGCGGGTTGAGCCAGCGCAGTGGCAGTGAGAAAAAGAGCGAAGAAGACAGAGGGTAGGGTCTTCATGCGAGGAAGTCTAGGATCTCTGACGGCGGAATGCAATGACCGGGCCAGCTGCGGTGGTGGCGGCGAAATGCATAGGTCCTTCGCTTCGCTCAGGATGACAATCATGAATTGATGACAATCCTGAGTGGATGACAGTCCTGAATTTGGCACGGCAACCGCAGCTACCTTGCTGTGAAGGGAGCGAAGGATGCGCTTTTGCCGATATAGATGCGGAGCGTGCATTTGTCGCCGACGTGAGCGAAAGCTACTTCGAGTTCGGCGGCGTTTTCGCTCACCTGATCGGTTTCGATCGCAGCACGGGCAATATCCTGCTTCTCATCATAGGCGGAGCCGGGTGTGACGTTTTTGTTGACGGCGAGGGTCCACTTGTCCTTGGCGGGAATGGGATAGACGGTATAGGCACCGACGGGAATGGTGGAACCACCGAAGGTGAGTTGGGCTTCGGTAAAGAGAGTCATCGGCATACCACCGGGAGTCCAGGGCTTGCCGTTAGAAAGCTTGTCGTTCTTGGCGGTGACCGGATTGTAGCGAATGTAAACCTGGCGTCCATCGTCGAGGTTACAACTGGCGGTGGACGAAGGCTCGGCTTGCTGCGCCAGGCTGGTGGC
>DATEQW010000201.1:0-14606 GCA_035272245.1 Candidatus Sulfotelmatobacter sp.
CGAATCTCGTCAATCGATTTGTTGGCGGCGATTAGCTGGTTTTTTGAAGGCGTATCCACGCCGTAATAGCAAGGAGAAATCGTAGGTGGGCACGAGATGCGGAAATGCACTTCCCTCGCTCCCGCGCTGCGAATCATGCGAACGATCTTTCGGCTGGTGGTACCGCGCACTAGCGAATCATCGATCAGCACCACACGCTTCCCTTCCAATAACGACCGCACCGGATTCAACTTCAGCTTCACGCCAAAATCGCGCACGCTCTGACTCGGTTCGATAAAGGTTCGTCCGACGTAGTGATTGCGAATTAATCCGAAACGGAACGGGATTCCGCTCTCGGCTGCATATCCTACTCCCGCGGTCACGCCCGAGTCTGGCACCGGGACGACGAGATCTGCCTCCACTGGCGCTTCGCGCGCCAACTGCCGTCCCAGTTCTTCGCGGCTCGTCTGCACCGCGCGGCCAAAAACCACGCTGTCCGGACGGGAAAAGTAAACGTGCTCGAAGATACAACTCGACTGCGGCGCGGCGGTGGAATAAAAACGCGACGTAATTCCCTCCGGCCCCACAACAATCAACTCACCCGGCTTCACATCGCGCTCGTAGGTGGCACCAATCAGATCGAAGGCGCACGTTTCCGAGGCGAATACGATCGTGTCGCGTTTCTGTCCTTCCAGAGCCGGAATCCGCCCCATGGCTAGGGGCCGGAAGCCGCGCGGATCGCGGGCGGCTACGATCCTGTCCGGACTCATGACCACCAGCGAAAAGGCACCCTCCACGCGCCGCAGCGCGTCTGCAATCGCCTCCGGCAACGTATGCTCCCGCGAAAGCGCGATTAGATGGACGATTACCTCGGTGTCGCTGTTCGTCTGGAAGATCGAACCCTGACGCTCCAGGCGGCTACGAACCTCAGTCGCGTTCACCAGGTTGCCGTTGTGCGCCACGGCAATCGATCCCTTATTCGACCCCACCAAAATCGGCTGTGCGTTCAACAGCGCTGAATCGCCCGCCGTCGAGTAGCGCGTGTGCCCAATAGCCAGAGTCCCGCGGATCTTCGACAGCACATCCTCGGTGAAGATATCGGCCACCAGGCCCATCGCCTTATGCACTCGCGAGGTCAGGCCGTCAGAGGTAACAATCCCCGCCGACTCCTGCCCGCGATGTTGCAGCGCATGCAGGCCCAAGTAGGCGAGCTTCTCCGCTTCGGGATGAGCGAAGATCGCCACGACCCCACACTCGTCATGGAATTTATCAGAAACCAGCATTTAGCAACTAGCCTTTAGCTCAACCCCTACGAAGCCCGGCACCTCAGTTTCCGCCCACGAGTTCTGGATCAGTCCGCAGAGACGATTCCAACGAAGATTCGTAAGTCTGATTCAAATCCGATACCTCCGCGGATACAACGCCCTGCCCATCCAGGGAAATCTCCAACCTTCCAGAGATCGTCTCCCCAATCACATCCGCAGCAATTCCAAGTTCAGCGGCTACATGTTGGATTCGAGAAACGTTTGCCGGGTCGCATGACAGCACAATGCGGCTTGCATCCTCTCCGAACAGCACAAATTCCGCCGGCAAACCGTTCGCTGCGAGGTTCACGCGCGCACCCACGCCCTTCGCAAACCCCTTTTCGGCCAACGCAACGGCCAAACCGCCATCGGAGCAGTCATGTACCGATTCCACCAATCCTTCCTGAATCAATTGGATCACTGCTTTCTGCAAAGCGGATTCCTTCTCCAGATCGAGTTCCGGAGGATATCCCCACAACGCGCTCAGAATTTCTTTGGCGTATTCCGACGAACCGAACTCACTCTCCACGTCCGTGATATCGGCCGCTTCACCCGCGCGCAATAGCACGATCGTGCGTCCACCAGCAGCGAAGTGCATCTTTGCGGCCTTGTGTACATCGTCCAGGATGCCCACCACTCCAAGAACCGGTGTGGGGTAAATACCTTCGCCCAGCGTCTCGTTATAGAAGCTGACGTTGCCCCCGGTGATGGGAATCTCCAACTCCTCGCAGGCTTTGGTGATGCCGTCGATGGTTTGCGAGAACTGCCACATGATGTGCGGCTTTTCGGGATTGCCAAAATTGAGGCAATTGGTGGCGCCTACGGGAGTCGCTCCCGAACACGCCACTTTGCGCGCGGCTTCTGCAACCGAGTGCATTGCGCCTAGCCGAGGATCGAGATAGCACCAGCGCCCATTGCCGTCGAGCGCCATCGCCAGGCCGCGTTGCGATCCTTTGATGCGAATCACGCCCGCGTCGCCCGCACCCGGAGCCTCGACCGTGTTGGTTTGCACCATGTGATCGTATTGCTGCCACACCCAGCGCTTGCTGCAGATGTTCGGGCTTGCAAGAAGCCGCTTCAGATCTTCTGTGAAGTCGCCGCCGACGCCGAGCTTGATGTGTCGTGGCAGTTCGCGCGGCACGGCCGGTTCCCACCGGGCGAGCGGACGCTTGTACAAGGGAGCGTCGTCGGTGAGCGCTTGATTCGGAATCTCGGCAACCGCCTCACCGTGATGTAGAACCCGCAATTTGTTATCGGTCGTGACCGTGCCAATCTCGACTGCATCGAGTCCCCACTTTTCAAAGACCCGGAAGACTTCCTGCTCACGGCCCTTCTGGGCGACCAACAGCATGCGCTCCTGCGATTCACTCAGCATGATCTCGTAAGGAGACATGCCGGTTTCGCGCTGCGGAACGCGGTCCAGTTCGATCTCGATACCGACACCGCCGCGTCCTCCCATTTCGCAGGTCGAGCAAGTCAATCCGGCGGCGCCCATATCCTGAATGCCGACGATCGCTCCGGTCTGCATGGCTTCGAGACAAGCTTCGAGTAGCAATTTTTCCAGGAACGGATCGCCAACCTGGACATTGGGTCGCTTCGCTTCCGAGGCCTCGCTGAATTCTTCACTGGCCATGGTCGCACCGTGGATGCCGTCGCGTCCGGTTTTGGCACCAACGTAGATCACGGGATTGCCTTCGCCGGCAGCACGTGCGTAAAAAATTTCATCCTTGCGAACCAGGCCCAAAGCGAAAGCATTCACCAGCGGATTGCCGGAGTAACACGGCTCAAACTTCGTCTCGCCTCCCAGGTTGGGCACGCCGAAGCAATTGCCGTAAGAAGCAACACCGCCGACCACTCCTTCGAGAATGGAGTGATTCTTGTGGATCTCAGCTTGCATGGGGACAGCCGCCATCAGCTGTCCGGCTGTGATTGGTCCAAACCGGAGCGAATCCATTACCGCAACCGGCCTCGCTCCCATGGTGAATATGTCACGTAGAATTCCGCCCACTCCGGTCGTTGCCCCCTGGAAGGGCTCGATGAACGACGGGTGATTGTGGGATTCGATCTTGAAGGCGCACGCCCAGCCGTCTCCGATATCGATAATCCCCGCGTTCTCTCCCGGACCTTGCAGCACTCGCTTGCTTCGCGTCGGCAAACGCTTCAAGTGCACGCGCGACGACTTGTAGGAACAGTGTTCACTCCACATCACGCTGAAGATGCCGAGTTCGGTGAGAGTCGGCTCGCGCTGCCCGAGAAGCTGTTTGATCTTTTCGTACTCATCAGGAGTAAGGCCGTGCTGCCGGAGGATATCCTGCGAAAAGGCAGAAGTGATGGCGGTCGTCATGGAGAGATTCTATTGTCGCATCTGCGGGAGAAGCCGTCATCCCCATTTGTTAAAGATTCAATTTTTCAATCGTGCAGCCGTTTCCGGTAATATCCAGCCAGATGAAGTCGATCATTGTGGGAACGGCAGGGCATATCGATCACGGCAAAACCGCGCTGGTCAAGGCTTTGACCGGGATCGATGCGGACCGACTGGAGGAAGAGAAGCGGCGAGGCATCACCATTGACCTGGGCTTCGCCCATATGGACTTGCCGGCCCCGAATGCCGGGGAAACGCTGCGGCTGGGCTTTGTCGACGTTCCCGGACACGAGCGCTTTGTGCGCAACATGTTGGCAGGTGTCGGTGGCATCGATCTGGTATTGCTGGTAATCGCTGCCGATGAAGCGATCAAGCCCCAGACGCGGGAGCACTTCGACATACTGCAACTGCTAGGCACCCAGCGCGGCATTACGGTGCTCACCAAGTCTGATGCGGTCGATCCTGAGACACTTGAGGTCGTGCGCCTGGAAGTGGAAGAGTTTCTGCGTGGAACGTTCCTCGAAGCACCCAAATCCCCCATTATCGCGGTGAGCTCCCTGACTGGCGCAGGACTGGATGAGTTAAAGCAGGCAATGTTTGCGAAAACGGCCGAGATCCAGCCTAGGGACGCTCGCGCAATCGCCCGCCTGCCGATCGATCGTGTGTTCACTATGAAGGGGTTTGGGACCGTGGTGACCGGAACGCTGGTGGCTGGGACAATTCGCCGAGAAGAGGAGTTAGAAGTCTTTCCCACGGGGCAGCGCGTTCGTGTGCGCGGCGTGCAGGTATATGGACAGGCAGCAGACGCGGCCATTGCCGGTCAGCGGACCGCGTTGAACCTCGCAGGGGCAAGCACGGAGGACTTGTCCCGCGGCATGACGCTGACACCTCCTGAGACATTTGAGACGACCCGACGCGCAGACGTTTCGTTGCACCTGCTGGCTTCGGCAGCGCACCCGTTGAAAGACCGGGCCCGCGTGCATTTTCATTCGTACACCATGGAAACTGTGGCGGAGGTTTCGCTCCACGGAACGAAAAAGATTGCGCCCGGCGAAGAAACTTTTGCACGGCTCAAACTTCCGGAGCCGGCACTGCTGCTGCCCGGAGATCGTTTTATCTTGCGGCAGTTTTCGCCGGTAATAACAATTGGCGGCGGTATCGTGTTGGACGCTGCGCCGATTCCACGCCAGCCGGTGCTCGACGATTTCCTGAAGGTCCTTGCGGGTGGTAACGCCGAAGAAATTCTGAAAGTACGGATCGCGCGGGCGCATGAGGAGGGAATCTCGATTTCGCGGCTAATTACTGAGACCGGTTGGACAAAGAGTTCTATCGACGCTCAACTAGCGCAGGCGACGAGGGACAATCGAGTTGCGCGGATCGGTGAACTGCTAGTTCATTCCTCCGCGTTGGAAGCATTAAAGCTATATATCGTGGAGACGGTTGGGAATTTTCACAAACGGAACCCTCTCGTCCATGGAATCAACAAAGAAGAGTTACGCGAGCGACCGGGAGCGCCAGGCGAAGTGTTTGACGCAACTCTCGGCATGCTGGTCCGTGAGAAGAAGATCGAGGTTGTGGGTGACCTGGTGCGCCTGCCCGGTCATGGCGTGGTGATGAAAGATGAAGAAGCCGAATCAAGAAAGAAGATCGAAGAGGCGTTTGCCTCGGCTGGGCTGAAGGTGCCCGCTCTGCACGACGTGATCGCCGGGCTGAAGATCGACAAAGTACGGGCGCAGAAAATCGTCACGCTGCTGTTACGGGAAACGTTATTAATCAAAATCTCCGACGAATTGGTTTTTCATCGCAATGCGCTGCTGGAGTTGCGGCGCCGCCTGGCGGCGTATAAGGCGAAGTCGACGTCCATTGACGTTGCGAAGTTCAAGGAATTAGCCGGAGTGAGCCGCAAATATGCGATTCCGCTGCTGGAATACCTGGATCGCGAGCGGGTGACGCGGCGTAAAGGAGATGCACGGGAAATTCTTTAGTGACGGATTTCCGCCGACCCCGTCGGATAGAAACAGAATTTGGTTTATCCGTTCACGATCCGCGAAACTTCGTTGCGATTGTTTCAGATTTGTTCTTCCGGAAATTCCAGTTCCAGTCCCAACGGGTCAGTTAGCCGATTCGTGAGGTTGGCCAATCCCGCCAGCATATGCACATCGACGATCTCGGGATCCGAAAAGTGCTTCTTCAGTTCGTCGAAATCGGACTGTGTAATTTCGTGCGGCGCACGCGTTAACTTTTCCACATAAATTAAGGCAGCTCGCTCTTTCTCGTTGAATCTCGAGTAATTTCCAGCCTTGAGGGCACCTCGGTCCTCGGTAGTAAGGCCCGCACGCTTCGACGACGCAACATGATGCTGCGTGCAATAGCGGCATCCGTTAATAAAGGAAATGCGGAGATAAATGACTTCATACAACTTGCGGTCGAGTGAGCGTCCTACGCTGCCGTAGAAGCTTAGAAAACTCTTAAGCATTTCGGGGCGATGCGCCAGCGCCTTTTGCACATTGCCCGGCTTTCCGCGCAGTACTGTGTCATAAATTTCGCGCACCTCGGGAGACGCGCTCTCCGGGGCAATCAGGCTAATGCGTGCCATCAAATCCTCCAAAGTCGTAAGCCAATTCTCCCCATGATAGATGAACCGCGGGCGTCATGCGACGAAGGACTCTTACGTGTTGTCCGCCGCACTACAGAAACAGGCGGGAATGCCGATATATCCGATGGAGCTTATGCCATGAGGAATGTTGGGTTCGCCATGTTTCTGGTTTGCTGGACCGTGCTGGCAGCGGGAGCGCAGAACTCCCCCGATGTGGGGAGCGGGACGACCATTCTTGCCCTGGAACACGCTTGGGATCAGGCGCAAGAAAGCGGCGATGTTAAAGCGCTCGCCGCAATCTTCGACAATTCTCTTATCTACATCGACTATGACGGCAAGCTGTTGACGAAAGCGGAGTACCTGGCGCGGGTAAAGGCAAACAACACCCACATACAGCAGATCGTGGCGGAAGAAATGATCGTGCGAATGTTTGGAAACACCGCAATTGTTGTGGGGTCTTACCGGGTAAAAGGAGTAGACAATGGGAAGCCATATCTGCGGCGTGGGCGCTTCACGGACACCTGGGTGCTTAGTGGCAAGAACTGGATATGCGTTGCTGCCGCGGCAACGCCGATTCTACACTGATGGCGCGTTCCAGCCAGTGGTTGGGATCCGATGTTTTCTTTTCTCGCACCGCGACGTGCGTAATAGGAGATTTAAGATGTGGAAACTGTTCGCTGTTTTGCTTGTGTTGGCGCCTCAGCTGACGGCTCAGGCTAGAACGGCGCTGGACGGCGAGCGAAACAGAATTCTTTCGCTAGAGAACGCGTGGAACCAGGCGGTCCATCAAAAAGACGCGGCCGCCCTAAAGATGTTGCTCAGCAGTGACTTGGTTTACGTCGACTTCGACGGCAAACTCATGGATAGCGCGGCGTATTTGGCCAGCGTTAAGTCGCAGGCAATACATCGCGAACGGATCGTGAGTGAATCCATGAATGTACATCTTTACGGAGCGGTTGCGGTGGTCAATGGGATGTATCGCGAAAGTGGCACGAAGAATGGAAAATCTTACACTCTCCGCGAACGCTTTACGGACACTTGGATCCGCCAGAACGACAGTTGGGTGTGTGTAGCGAGCCAATCAACGTTGGCCAGCCAGTAGGGTGGTAGCTGCTTTTCGACGAGGCGGTCGTAAGTCCTAGGATCCCTCCCTCGCGCCTCATTCCATTCTTCCTGCTACGATCAAAACGATGAAAATCGTGAAAATCATCGGAGCCGGATTGGCAGGCTCGGAGGCCGCGTGGCAGTGTGCACGGCAGGGCGTGAACGTTGAGTTGTTCGAGATGCGTCCAGTACGGTCCACGCCGGCGCACCAAACGGCGGATTTTGCGGAGCTGGTTTGCTCGAACTCTTTGAAGTCAGATTCTGAGAACACTGCTCCCTGGTTGCTGAAGGAAGAGATGCGGCGGGCCGGGTCACTGCTCCTGCGGATGGCGCGGGACTGCGCTGTTCCGGCGGGGCATGCGCTGGCGGTGGATCGAGTCACGTTTGCCGCGAAGGTGACCGAGGCAATTTCAGGTGAAGCGAAAATTACGGTGCGGCGGGGAGAAGTCCGGCGAATCGAGGAGAGTGGCGACCACGTCACTATTGTCGCGACTGGGCCGTTAACCTCCGAGGCGCTAGCTGCGGAAATTGCGCGACTAAGCGTCGGGGCCAGGCGATCAACCATTGAGCAGACGAGTAGTCCAGTTCCAGATTGGTCGGGTCCACAAAGCCCGCATCTCTATTTTTACGACTCCATCAGTCCCATCGTGGAAGCGGATTCGATTGACATGTCACGAATCTATATGGCGGCGCGCTATGACAAAGGTTCGGCAGACTACATTAACTGCCCAATGACGCGCGAGGAATACGATGGCTTTTATGATGCACTTTTGGCAGCGCAATCAGTGGAGGAGCGCGACTGGGAGAAGCTGAATTACTTCGAGAGCTGTTTGCCGATTGAGGAGATAGCCCGGCGCGGACGCGATACGCTGCGCTTCGGACCGATGAAACCGGTGGGACTGAAAGATCCGCGCACGGGACGAATGCCCTACGCCGTAGTGCAACTACGGCAGGAGAATCTGCGGGCGGATTCCTACAATCTGGTGGGCTTCCAGAATCATTTGAAGTTTGGAGAGCAAGCGCGCGTCCTGCGGATGATTCCGGGACTGGAGAACGCGCGGTTTTTGCGCTATGGCCAGATACACCGCAACACCTACATCAACGGACCGGCATTACTGCGGGAGACGCTGCAGATGAAGGCACATCCACGGGTTTTGTTTGCGGGACAAATTTGCGGAGTCGAAGGATATGTCGAATCGATTGCGACCGGTCTGATGGCTGGGAGGCACGCGGCAGCACTTGCTCGTGGAGATGAGCCGGAGGCGCCGCCGCGGGCATCGGCCTTCGGATCTCTGACGCAGTATGTTGCCCAGGCAGACGCGAAGAATTTCCAGCCCGCAAACATTACGTTTGATCTCTTGCCTGCTCTCGGGAAAAAGATTCGAGATCGCAAAGAGCGGCACCGATTGCAGTGCGAACTGGCGCTTCAACACTTTGACGAATGGATGGAACGGACTCGAGAAACCACGGCAAGAGCTTGAGCCACTAAGCCTCTAGGGAACAAGAATCCGGACATTCGCGCAACGATTCCGATTTCTTCAAGACAGTCTGAAGGCTCTAGTCAATGCAAAGTTCTTTGCAACTAACGCCTCGCTAATTGCGTATCCAATAACAGCACCAGGAGCGCGACGGGCTTACCTTCCCTGCTCGGTCGCGTCCAATCAAAGAAGCGCGATGACGTTGCGAGATCTCGTTACCGACGTGGTGCGCACGCTCTGGGCGCACAAACTGCGAGCTTTCCTCACCATGTTTGGCATCGCCTGGGGAATCGTATCGATCGTGCTGATGGTGGCCGCCGGCGAAGGTTTGCGGAAGGGCCAGGAAGAACAATCGAGAACATTAGGCAAAGACGTAATGATCGTATTCCACGGACGCACCAGCCTGCAGGCAGGCGGAACCCACGCGGGACGACTGGTGCACTGGGAAGATCCGGACGTTCCCGTCGTCCAGGCGGAGGCGACGGATTGTGAATACGTGATCCCGGAGTTGGAGCAGGAAACGGTTCTTACCCATAGCAATTTCAACAATGCATCCTTAGAGGTCACGGGGTCGTATCTGCAATTTAGTGAGATTCGCAGTCTCAACGTGGGCCTTGGGCGCTTCTATGACTGGAACGACATGCGCGAGGCAAGGCGCGTCGCCTTTCTGGGATCCGACGCGGCCAAGCAGTTGTTCCCCGGACGCAATCCCGTCGGGGATAACGTCTATTTGAACGACTTTCCCTTCGTCGTAATCGGCGTGATGGAGAAAAAGAAGCAGGATTCCAGCTACGACGGTTGGGACGTAAATAAAATCTTCATCCCGTTCTCCGCGATGCGGCGCGACTTTCCCGACAAGCCTCCGGGAACACCTTCGACGTTCGATCAGTTGCTGGTAACGCCAAAATCCGTGGAACAGCATGAGGCCTGCAAACATGAGGTGCGGGTCGCGCTGGCCCGCATGCACCGCTACGATCCGAATGACAAGGAGGCCTGTCCCATCTGGGACACCGTGCAGGAGGCCAAAGCATTCCGGCAAATGACCGACGGCATGAAGTATTTTCTGGGTGCGGTCGGGATTGTGACACTGCTGCTGGGCGGTCTCGGTGTGATGAATGTGATGCTGGTCGCGGTGCGCGAACGGACCCGCGAAATCGGTGTGCGAAAAGCGATCGGCGCTCCCGCCGGAACCATCCTTCGACAGTTCTTCGTCGAAGCTTTGATCATTGCGTTGCTTAGCGGAGCAATCGGTCTCGGCGTGGCATTCGGATTCTGCGCGCTAGTAAACCTGTTGCCCATGCCGGACTATTTTGCAGGGCTCATACCAGACTGGACTTCCGGCCTAGTCGCCGCAGGATTGCTGGGAGCGGTTGCCGTGGGTGCGGCGTTATATCCAGCGCGGAGGGCGGCTTCTGTCGATCCCATCGAAGCGCTGCGCTACGAGGCCGGTGGATAACAAATGCTCCTGGAGATCATTCTCGAGGCGTGGGTCGCGTTAAAGCGTAATCTGACGCGCAGTTTCCTGACCATGCTCGGCATCGTCTGGGGGATTGCGACTGTTACCCTGCTCATCGCTTACGGCAGTAGTTTTCGCGGCATCCTCGTGCATGGATTCGACGCCTTTGGTAAGAGCGTGGTGATTTGCTGGCCACAGCAGACCAGCGAGCAACCGGGCGGCCAGCGTGCTGGCAAAAAGGTTGTGCTCGAACAGGCAGACGTCGACATGATCAAGGCCACCGCGCCGCTGGTGAAACATATTTGCCGGGAGACCGTAAATCGTCCGGGAATTTCTTACGGAGACCGCATGGTGGGAACGGCCGCGGTTCGAGGGGTTTGCCCGGAATACGGCGAGATGCGAAACGAAGTGCCGTCGGAAGGACGCTGGATCGACCCGGCTGATGAGCTGGAGCGGAGGCGTGTGATCTTTCTGGGTGGGCGCACCAGGGAACAACTCTTCAGCGGCCGCCCGGCGGTGGGGGAGACGGTTGAGGTTGGCGGCGTGCGCTTCACCGTCATCGGCGTGATGGCGCGCAAAATTCAGCTCAGCAATTATTTTAGCAGCGATGATGAATCGGCGTGGATTCCCTACTCCACAGCCGGCGACTTGTGGAACACGCGTTACGCACGGGTGCTGGTGTTCGAGCCGATCGCGCCGCAATTTGAAAAAAAGGCGATGGCGCAAGTGCTGGCTGCAGTGGCGACGCGGCAAAACTTCTCCCCTACGGACCCGAAAGCTTTCCAGATGTTCGGACGCGATGAATTTCGTCCAGTGATCGATGCGCTCACCATTGGATTGCAAGTGCTGCTCGCCTTCGTCGGAACCTTAACCCTAGGCATCGGCGGCGTGGGTGTAATGAATATCATGCTCGTCTCAGTCGATGAGCGCATCCGCGAGATCGGCCTGCGGCGCGCGCTGGGAGCAAAGAAGAGCCACATTAAGCTCCAATTCCTGGCGGAAACTTTGTTGATCATGGTCCTGGGCGGCGCGATTGGCGTGGCTCTCTCCTATCTAATCGCCTGGGCCGTAGGAACCTTGCCGATGATGGGTCCGCTCTTTGAGGACGACTCGGGGCAGGGAGACATTCACCTTCGTATTTCGATGATGACGGTATTGCTTTCGAGCACGGTACTGCTGGTGGTCGGCGTAATCAGCGGACTGGTTCCTGCATTGCGAGCCTCTAAGCTGGATCCGGTCGAGGCTCTGCGGTACGAGTGAACATCAGCGAGAATTGATTTGATCCGCAGCCCAATTCGCAGTACCTTGCTGCTGAGTCATTCGCTGCCCGAGGTGCGATTTGCCAATCTCCGCCGTGGATACGATCACTCTTGCCGTTGAACATACAAAGCAGCAACTTTTCAGGCCTTTCCGCTTTGGCCAGTGGACCAAACTTGCCGTGGTCGGACTACTAGCCGGTGAACTGGGCTCCGGCAGCGGATTCAATGGCTCCAACTTCCACCTTCCCAGACACGCGGCAAACTCTCCGCACTTTCCCGGAGCAGGGTTATCGGGAATCGATCCGGCGCTGCTGGCGGGCCTCATCGCAATCATTGTCATTGCCGCGTTCACAGTAGGAGTTGTTCTGATGTACATCAGCAGTGTGATGCGCTTCGTCCTGTTCGATAGCATCCTCGCGAAAGAATGCCGCATCGGCCGAGGATGGAACCTGAGACAGGGACCCGGGTGGCGCTATTTCCTCTGGAAGGTGCTTTACCTGTTCGTTACCATCGCCGGTTTCGTGATTCTGGTTGGAATCCCCGCGGCTTTTGCTTTTGTAGTCGGGTGGCTGAGGGAACCGAAGGAGCACGTGCTCCCTCTGGTGCTCGGGGGAATCGTTCTGTTCTTCGCATTCCTGATTTTTGTGGTTGCGGTATCTGTGATTTTCGTATTGACCAAGGATTTTGTCGTGCCACAAATGGCCTTGGAGAATATTGACGCGATCGAAGGATGGCGCCGCCTCTGGCCGATGATCAAGGCCGATATGGGTGGGTATGCGGGCTACATCGGAATGAAGATCGTGATGGCCATCGGCGCCGGAATCGTAGTCGGCATCGCTACAGTGATTCTGGGATTGATCCTTGCGATCCCGACAGTTGGTCTGAGTATTCTTGCGGTGCTGACCGGTAAAAGCGCCGGTCTTACCTGGAACGCGTACACCATCACGTTGGCGGTCGTAGTCGGCAGTATTCTTCTCGCCAGTTTCCTGTATCTGATCGCGCTGATCTCCGTACCGGTCATCGTGTTCTTTCCCGCCTATTCGATTTACTTCTTTGCCGCACGCTATCCGGCGTTGAGCGCCGTGCTCTATCCACCCCTGCCAGCATCGGCTACTCTCCAACTACCTCCTTTGCCACCTTCCCCGCAAGCTATCGGCTGAACCAGAGAAATTCCCCGCTGGAACTCTGCCTGTGCTCTAGGTGTCTGATGTTGCAGACACGCGCGTGCCAAAGAGCAGCTAAGGAGCTTTCTATGGCGTTCTCAATGGCAGGCGGAGGTCCGTCTGGTCCGCAGATCAATGTCACACCGCTGATCGACGTGCTGTTGACACTGATTATCGTTTTCATGGTGGTCGTGTCGATGGATAAGGAACAAGGAGAAACCGCGCAGATTCCGCAGCCCGATCAGAAGCAGAGTGCAGAGCAGCAGCAGTCGCGTACTGTCGTCATTCAGGTGGTATGGACGAAGGAAGATCAGCCACCCGAGGTGAAGATCAATCAGGATAATTTGCGGTGGGAAGATCTGGAAGGCCGCCTGGCGAAGATTTATTTGACGCGCGCCGAGAAAGTGGTCTTCGTGCGCGGCGACGCCGATGTCGATTTCCAATATGTCGCCGACGTGATCGACGTGGCGCATCACGCGGGCGTAGAGCGGGTGGGATTGCTGACCATGGATCGGGAAGTCCGGGGAGAGTAATGAGATCAGCGGGCTATCGAACCCTTGGCGCTAATTCCTCGCCCGGTTCTTGATCCAAATCGGCGTGCCCAAGAAGCCGAAGGCCTCGCGGATCTGATTCTCCAAAAATCGCTGATAGGAGAAGTGCAGCTTCACTGCGCGGTTGGTGAATAAAACAAACGTTGGCGGCGCGACTGAGGCTTGCGTCATGTAGAGAATTTTCACGCGCGAGCGCATAGGCACCGAAGCTCGCTCGAAATCCACGGTTTCAATGAAGCGGTTCATAGCGGACGTAGGAATGCGCTTGCGGCGCTCGGTCGCGACCTGTTCGAGTAGCGGAAAGATTTTCTCGGTACCCTTGCCGCTTTTAGCCGAAATAAAAACAATGGGCGCGTAGTTCAGGAATTTAAGATCGTGGCGCAGGCGCTCTTCGTAAGCGTCCCGGTCGCCGGGACGCCTGCTTTCTCGCATGCGCATCGCCTTCGATGGCCTGCCGCTCTTGAGTGCGCCGCTGATGACGAGATCCCACTTATTGACGACGATAATCATCGAGCGTCCGCTCTCGTGCGCGTAGCCGGCGATGGCGGCGTCGAGTTGGCTCACCCCTTCGGTGGCGTCGATAACCAGCAGCGCAATGTCGGCACCTTCCAGATGCTTGCGCGCCATCACCACAGAAAGCTTCTCCGCCATTAAATGAGTCTTCCCTTTGCGGCGGATTCCAGCAGTGTCGATGAAGCGGAAGCGGCGACCGTTATGTTCGATGATTTCGTCGACGGCATCGCGCGTGGTGCCTGGAATCGGTGAGACGATCGCGCGATCGGAAGCCGTCAGGCAATTCAGCAGTGTGGACTTGCCCACATTCGGATGCCCGATGATGGCAACTTTGGTTTCGTAGATGGGCTCGACTTCTGCGGCGTTCGCATCTGTTGGTTGAGACTCTTCCTGAGATTCATCTGGGTGTTCAGCGTCCTCAGTGGTTGGTTCTTTGGCTGGCAGGACTTCCAAAAGGGCATCCAGAAGGTCGTCGATGCCGCGCCCGTGTTCCGCCGAAACGGGGAACATCTGCTTGATGCCCAACCGATGAAACTCATCCACGATGTTCCCTTGCTTTTCTGAATCGGCCTTGTTGACCGCGAGAAACAACGGACGTCCAGTCTTGCGCAGTAAGCGAACCAGTTCGAGATCCGGTCCGGCAAGTTCGGCTCGCCCGTCAACCACCATTACGATTGCCGCGGCTTCATCAAATGCAACGCGCGCCTGGCGGAAAATTTCTGAAGGGATGAAATCCTTGTCTTCGGGAAGAATGCCCCCGGTATCGATGATGCGGATGTGTCGGCCGCGCCATTCCGCGTCGCCGTAGAGACGGTCGCGCGTGATACCGGGCTCGTCGCCA
>DATEQW010000202.1:0-18697 GCA_035272245.1 Candidatus Sulfotelmatobacter sp.
CAGATCTCCGCGATTCCGCCGGAGGCGCTGCCCTACGTGATCGGCGAGTACATTATGAATACCGATCGGCTGCGCAGGTTTTTGGGTACGGAATACGAAAGCGTGATGCAATACAAGATCGCGGACGCGTTTGCCGACAGCTTCACGAGCATCGCCGCTGGTCCGAGCGACGCGAGCGCGAGTTAGAAGCTCGTCGCAAGATTCCTCCAAAACTCACGAAATATTTTCTCCGGCACATGGAATAAATCCAAGGGTGGCTGGTTTACTCTATGCGGGTGTCTGAAGAGCGGCTCAGCGCGGCGTCGTTTGAGGATCTCGCACTGCCCCTGTTCGATCAGCTTTATAACTTTGCGCATTGGTTGACGCAGGACAAGGCTGAGGCCGAGGATTTGGTTCAGGAGACGTACGCGAAGGCCCTGGGCGGATTCTCGTCATTTCAGACAGGTACAAATTTTCGTGCATGGATGTATCGCATCCTGCGAAATTCCTTTCTCAGCTCGCGGACTGGATTGAAAACCATGGTTGTTTTGGATGAGGAGAGCAGCGAGAGTCTGCCGACAGAAAACGCTACACCCGAGGTTCTCTTCCTCGAACAAGTGAGCCGCGAAATGGTGCAGGAGGCTCTGGAAGGATTGCCCGTGCAATTCCGGGAGATATTGCTGCTCTGTGAAGTGGAAGAGATGTCATACCAGGAGATTTCGGAAACGCTGGCGATTCCGATGGGGACGGTAATGTCCCGATTGTATCGCGCCCGCCAGGCACTGCGCGCCGCTCTGCGAGCCAAGATGGGAGGGCAGCATGGCATGTGAGCAGTGGCGCGGAGATCTCGACCGTTACCTCGACGGTGAACTGGCGGCGGCAGAGTCCGCAGCATTGGCGGCGCACCTGCGAACGTGTGCGGCTTGCGCGGCCGAGGTCTTGGAGCGCGTGCAACTGAAACGATCGATACAGATGGCGGGGACGCGATACAAGGCAAGCGCGGAACTGCGGAACAAGATCACCAAGAGCGTTGCGGCGAAGTCGAAGAGTGGAATTGCCCGACAGTGGAGACTCGTTTTCGTTCCAGCGCTGGCCTTGGTGGTTGCAGCACTTGTGCTGACCGTGTACGTGGGGCAACAGCGGACTGCCCGGCAGCGCGTTTATGGAGAGTTAGTCGACCTGCATGTCGCCACCCTGGCTAGCAGCACGCCCGTCGACGTGGTTTCCTCCGACCGCCATACGGTAAAGCCGTGGTTCCAGGGACGAATTCCCTTCACCTTCAACTTGCCGGAGTTGGCGGGATCAGACTTCACTCTAGTCGGAGGGCGGGTCGCTTATCTCGAACAGATTCCGAGCGCACATTTGATTTATCAGATTCGGAAACACTTCATCTCCGTTTTCATTTTGCCGGATCGGGCGGCGGAGATTAAGAGCCTTCCGTCGGGAACAGCTGATCGACTTTCGTTCCGAATGGAAACGTGGACGCAAAACGGACTACGGTATTTCGTCGTTGGAGATACAAGCGAACAAGATATGCGGGCATTGAGTAAGTTGCTGCGGGATGCCGGGTAGTAAATCACGGCCGAGATTCACCTCTTCCCGCGGTACAAGCCAGCAATTCCGAAAGTGTAGGGCGTCCAACTGGCTTCGCGGAATCCGGCGGCACGCATGCGGTCGAGCATTTCCTGTGGTTCGGGAAAACGTTCGACCGAATGAGGTAAATAAGCGTACGGGCCGCGGACGCCCGAAAGGATCGTGCCCACGCGAGGAAGCACTTCCTTGAAGTAAATACGATAGAGACGGCCCATCAGCCCTTTAGGCTCGCTGAAGTCGAGGACGCCGCACTCGCCTCCCGGCTTGAGGACGCGCACGATCTCGCGCAGGCCGGCATCGTAATCCGCGAGATTGCGAAAGCCGAAGGCGGAAGTCACCAAGTTGAAGTTCTGGTCAGCAAACGGAAGGCAGAGGGCGTCGGCTTCAATCCAGCTCGGCATGGCTAACGCGTTCTGCCCGTTCTTGCCGAAGGACTTCGACCGCGCACGCTGCAGCATGGCATGAGAGAAATCGGCACCCAGAATTTGCGGACTGCGCTTCCCTCCCGTCTTTCTTGCCTGCTTGCGTAAAGCGAAAGTCATGTCGCCAGTGCCGCAGCATAGGTCAAGAATGCAGCAGTCGGGCCGTGCGAAAATGTGCGCGAAAGTACGAGCCGTACGTCGCCACCAGAGGCGATCCACGTTGCAGGATAAAACGTGATTCAGCAGATCGTAGCGCGGGGCTATTGAGGTGAACATCTCACGCACGGCGCGCGCAGCGGAATGGGCATCAATTGCGCCCTCCGGAGCGGCACCGATAACCGTGGGCCGTTGAGCCTCAGCCATGCGACTCATTTCTTCCAAACTTCACTTCTTCCATACCCAGCCGCCGTGAGACAAGCGGCGCAATTCTTCCACGGAATCGAGCACGACTTTGTCCGGCACATCCGAGGCGATTTCGACTTTCCCAATTTCTCGAGGCAATACAAAATGGACCGCGCCGTTTTGCGTTTTCTTGTCGGCTTGTAGGCGAGCGAGAATCTTGCGGGCGCTCACTTTCAGTTCCGGCAAGCGGCCGAGGCTCAAGACAGCGTCAGCAATACGGCCCGCAGTAACGCTGTCGGTGCGCCCTACCGTAAGAGCGATGTTGGTTGCGGCGATCAATCCCCAGGCGACGGCCTCGCCGTGGAGCAGGCTACGGTAGCCCGTTTCCGTCTCCAGCGCGTGTCCGATGGTATGTCCCAGGTTCAGAACGCGGCGTAAGCCGCCCTCTTGTTCATCCGCCGAAACGATTTCGGCTTTCAACTTGACGCTTTGAGCAATGAGACCCTCCACTTCGACGGGATCGCGCTTCAGGATCTGTGCCCGCTTCTGCTCGAAGCGCAGGAAAAGATCGAGATCGCCGATGATGCCGCACTTGAGTGCTTCATAAAGGCCTGCGCGATAGGCGCGATCTGAAAGCGTATGCAGAACTTCGGGGTCGATCAGAACGACGCGCGGATGATGATAAGTTCCCAGCAGGTTCTTCCCTGCCCCGAGGTTCACGCCGGTCTTGCCGCCGACAGACGCATCCACCTGCGCCAGAACGGTGGTTGGAATCTGAACGAAATCCACCCCACGCATATAAAGGGAAGCTAGTAATCCCGTGACGTCACCGACGACGCCTCCGCCCAGCGCGATGAGAACGGCTTTCCGATCCGCGCCCAAGCGAACCAATTTCTCGGCCATGGTTTCAATGGTGGCCAGCTTCTTGACCGGCTCGCCATCGGGAATCTGCAGGACTTGTGGTTTGAAGCCCGCGGAGGTCAGCGACGCGAGGAGCTTAGCGCCCCACCGCCGGCGGATGGGAGGAGCCGTGACTACAAATAATTTGCTCGATTGCGGCAACAGTTCTGCCAGCAACGCTCCTGCCCGCGATAGTAAGCCGTTTTCGATGCGAGCCTGGTAGGGCCGCGGCGGGACATGGATAGTAACTTGCGCCATGGACTTCCATAATAGCCTATGGGCCATCGTGGTTTGGAGAGGATCGACTGGCAAGAAATGACTTCTAGTGTCGCTCCGGGGCCGGAATGAGGATCGAGGCTACGATCGAAACCGTTAGTACGGCCGCCACTACGCCCAGCATCGCCAGCGTCGGCACCTTGAAGTAATCGGCAGCCATCATCTTCACGCCGACCACGACGAGGATCAACGCGAGGCCGGTGTGAAGAAAGCGGAAAGCTTTCATCAATCCGGAGACCGCGAAGAACAGCGAGCGCAGTCCCATGATTGCGAAAACATTGGAGGCGTAGACGATGAAAGCATTGAGCGTGACCGCCAGCACAGCGGGAATCGAATCGACGGCGAAAAGCAAATCCGTGGTTTCGATGACTGCAAGAACGACCAACAAAGGGGTGGCGTTGAGCCCCGCCTTGCCTCGCCAATTGCGCACGAAGAAGCGGCCGCCTTGATAGCTGTCCGTCACGGGCATCAAGCGGCGCAAGGCCTTCACCGCAGGATTTTTGGACGGGTCGACTTGATGTTCGCCGGCAAAGAAGAGCCGGATGCCGCTGTAAATGAGCAATGCGCCGAGGACATAGAAAATCCAATGGAAGCGGTGGATCAGGCCGACCCCAGCTAGAATGAAGCAGCCGCGCATGAGCATCGCGCCGAGAATTCCCCAAAACAACACGCGGTGCTGGTGTTCCTCGGGTACAGCGAAGTACCGGAAGATTACCAGGAAGATGAAAAGATTGTCGACGCTGAGCGAAAGCTCAAGAACGTAACTGGTGACGAATTCGACGGCGACCTGTCGGCCTTGCCAGAAAAAGACCAGGGCGGCAAATGCCGCTGCAAGGCCGATCCACATGGCGCTTCGAGCGAGGGCCTCGCGCGAACGGACTCGTCCGCGGCGATGGAAGACGCGGAGATCCAGCACCAACATGCCGAGCGCGAAAAAGTTGAAGATAATCCAGAAATAGAGCAAGTCTGATTGCCGATTGTCGATTGCCAATTTTCAATTGGAAATCGGGAATTGCGAATTTGATCACTTCTGGCGGCCAATGCTTCCGCTCTCCCAGGCGTCCCACATGCCTGCCGCTTTGAACATCTGATCGGAGCCGGTTTCCCGCATAGACTGCTCAATTTGCGCACGGGTAAAGCGCGGGCCGATCTTCTCCGGAAGATTCGCCAGGGCAAAAGCAAATTCGGCCGCTTCGGCTACGTGTTTCTTGAGCTGGGCGAAATCAACCTTGTCATACGTGTCGGAGACGGCGTGGTAATTCTCCAGATAGTTCGCTTCCTCTTGATCCGCCACGAACGTAGGCACGCCTTCCAACATGAAATCAAAATGGTCGGTGCCCCATTCCATGTCGGTCTTCAGATCAGTGACACCAAACTGCCGGAGAGGGGCGACGATGCGCTTGGCGGTGTCCAGAACATCCTTGCGTCCGCCAGTGGCAAATCCGGTGGTCTTGCCTGTGCCGGAATCGTAGATAATCACTCCGGCGGCTTTACCGAGCTCCGGCCGGTGGGCCTTGGAGTATGCGCGCGAGCCGAGCAGGCCTTCCTCTTCGCCAGAAAACAATACAAAACGAATTGAGCGGCGCGGCTTCAATCCTGAGGCTTTGATCGCGCGCAACGCATCGATCACGAGCGCCGCGTTACAGCCGTTATCGAGCGCGCCGGTGCCGAGTTCCCAGGAATCGAGGTGCGCGCCGAGGATTACGAATTCGTCGGGCTTCTCGCTTCCTTTCATTTCGCCAATCACGTTTGAGGCTTTGATTGGACCGCCGAGCTGACTCGGGATGCTGAGATCAGCCCACACCGGATGTCCGGAGGCCAGCAGGCGTCCTATGCGCTCTCCATCCTCTCGGGCTACTAATACTTGCGGGATGCGATCGATTTCTCCGGCAAAAGAATTGGTGTGCCGGTAGAGAATGTCGTGCTCGCGGGTGGCGATAAAGGCCACAGCTTTCGCCTTGCCACTCAGCGCAGCGGTGATCACCGGCGGCGCGTTGGTGTATTCGGCGAAGAGATCGTCCCACGTCTTCAGAACGGTGGAATGGACGAGGACGATTTTCCCTGAGATATCCCCGGCTTTCTTGAATTCGTCTGCAGTGCCGTTGCCCACATCCACAACCGGCACATGCTTCACGGGAGCGAGCGCAGGGGCCCATGCGATGGAGACGCAGCGTACGCGGAATAGGACTTTAGGAATTTGCTTGAGAGAGGGGTCAAGAGCAGTCCCGGTCGCGCTAACCGTCATCTCAGTTGCGCCTTCGGCCCAGGAATGCGGAATGGTGAAGGCTTCTGTGTGGACGCTATCGGCACCAGCAACCTTAAACATCTGCAGGCCCCACTCCACCGCACGTTGCATGGCCGGCGTGCCGGGGACTCGGCCGCCGACCTCGTCGGTGAGCTGGCGCAGGTTGCTCTCGATCGGAGAGGGCTGGAGGGCAGCCTGAATGATGCGGGCCGCATCGTCGTTCTCAGTTGGAGGAGTTGCAGCAAGGCAAATCGTGGAGAGGATAAAGCAGAGACAAAAGGCTTTCCGGGTTCCCATATCCGGTGAATTAGAAATGAATTTCTGGAAAAGAGCAAAAGAGGTGAATCACTTCGGTGGCAAGGAGTCCATGCGATCGAGAATATTGACCGTCTCCAGAATCGTGCTGCCCACAATTTCCAGACTCTTGGGGCTGAGCTTGTCCACGGTATCTTGCGGCGTGTGCCAGAAGACGTTGTCATATCCGTAGTCAAAATCGATCAGATCCGCGCAGGGGACGCCTCGTTGCATAAACGGAAGATGGTCGTCGGAAACCTGATTCTCCCGCGCAAAAAAGTGAGATTGATAGCCCAGGCGGGTGGCTGCCTGGTACACGACCTCTTCCAGCCATGGAGTTGAGTTCTGGTCATGATCGATATTCAGGTCGGCGTCGCCGATCATATCGGCCAACAGAAATGCCTTCATCTTCTTCAAAGTGCCGTCGTCCTGCCATTTCTGCGCCAGGTGGCGAATTCCGTACAAGCTGTCGGCGTCCGACCACGCCTTCATGGCCTCCTCGGCATCGTCCCATACCAGCCAGATGCTGTAACCGTCACGCTTTTTGCCGCGCAATTGATTCGCGATTTCGAGGAGCAGTGCACTGGAGGAAGCGCCGTCATTGGCGCCAATGTACGAAGTATTTCGCAGTGGATAGTTTGTATCGTAGTGGCTGGCAATTACGATGACGCCGTCTCGTGTCCCGGGAAACTTGGCGATGATATTTCGCACGGGGAACTTCCCTTCCGTTGTATCGGCCGTGAACACATCGTCTTCAACTGGGTCACTCTTCAAGTGTGAGCTGATGTACTCCTCGACCTTTTTGTGATTCGCACTGCCGACGGGGCGCGGACCCAACTTGACGATCTCCTTCACATACTGCATGGCGCGTGCGGAATCGATGGTTGGAGCGGGACCGGTGTCCGGAGGAAGTGAAAGTTTAGGAGGAGATGCCTCGACTGCTGGAGGCGGCGCCTGCGCTTTTACTGAATCCGCATTTTGATCATGGTCGCAGGCGAGCCACGCGGCGACCGAAAGGATCATGACTGGAATCGCGATTCTCTTGCTGATCATTGAACAAGCCTAAACGAGGGAGCAGACGCCGCAAACAATTATGCTGCCTTTTTTTCCTTGCGGGCCTTACGCTGCTTGGGATGTACGGCCCAGGCGATTGCGATGCTGACAACGTACAAGGCAATCATGGGGGCAGCAAAGATGCACATATTCAAGACGTCGGGTGTCGGAGTGACGATAGCCGCGATTATAAAAATGAGCAGAATGGCGTAGCGGAAATTCTTCCACATAAACCCGGCGCTGACGATGCCCATCAGAGCGAGAAAAAAGATCAGGATGGGCATTTCGAAGATCAGGCCCATGCCGAGGATGATGCTTAGAAAAAGCGACGTATATTCCCCGATCGTGATCATCGGCTGGAATTGTCTTCCAAAGTGAATCAGGAAGCCGAGTGCCTGCGGATATACGACTTTGTAGCCAAAGTATCCACCGGTGGTGAACAGCGCGATCGTGGACACCATGAACGGGACCACGTAGCGCTTTTCATTGCGATATAGGCCGGGAGAGATAAACATCCAGACCTGGTAGAGGACGAAGGGTGACGTCAGGAAGAGTCCGGCAAGAGCGGCGATCTTCAGATACAAGTTGAAAGGCTCGGTGGGATTCAGATAGACGAGACGCTCCGACATGCCATTGTCTTTGAGCGCCTTCATGATGGGGCGCTGCATGATGTCGTAGATGGCCTCCACTTTCCACCAGCAGGCGAAGAATCCGACCGCAACGGCGGCGATCGAGTAGACAAGGCGTGTGCGCAATTCCTCAAGGTGATCGAGGAAGCCCATGGTGGGCATGGCGTCGCGTTTCGGGTCGGCGCCTTTGGCCGCGGTCCGGCTTTCAAACATGCGAGTCCTGCGGCGTGGAAACAGTCTCTGCTTCAGTGACGGCCGGGGAAGGGGCGATTGGTGCGGTGTCGGGATTCTCGGCGACCGAAGTCGCGACGGCTGAATGCAAATCGGCGGAATTGGAAACAGCAGAGGTAGGATCCGCGGGAGCAGCTAACGTACCGCGCGTCTCGCTTGCCACCACGTCGCTGGACGCGGGATTCAGACTCAAACTGGCCACTGCACCGGGCGGCGGCCCGCTGGGAGGCAGAATCTCCTGAGCCTTCTTTTCCACTTCCAGATGCGCGATTTCGGTTTCAATTTGCGACCGAAACTCATTCGAAGCACGACGAAGTTCCGCGAGCAGACGTCCAGCCTGCTTGGCGATCTCCGGCAATTTCTTCGGCCCAAAGATGATGAGGGCCAGAAAGAACAGGAAGATCGTCTCGGAAAAACTCATGGTTTCATCATAATGCGGAGTTGGGCAGGCGGCAATGCTGGCCAATCATGCGGCCCTGAATCTTGCGCTAGGGGCCGCGCCTGCGATGGCTAAGGGGAGGGTTTGAGGACCATAGTGTTACGTTCATCACTCGCGATGATCCGATAGAACTTTCTGAGCTCTTCTGCGCGGCTGACCGGCACACTCAATTCTTTGACCTCGAAGGTTCGTGTGTAGTCAACGACGTTGCCTGTCACCACCGTTTTCGAGTGATAACTGGCGAAGCCATAATCCGCGTCCACCGGTGGTGGAATGTCATCGACGACATATCCGGAGGGAATTGTAATTTCGAACGTGTCGGTATCGCGCGTCGGTTCTTCGAACTCGATGGGAAACCTGCGCGGCTCTTTGGTTTCTAGCAATCCCGAACCTTTATTTCCAATCACGCGAGGCCGCACCAGGAGCAGGTTCCCCGCGGACTTGGCATAGTTCGGCGACTCAAATGAATAGTTGAAACCGAAAGGCTGGTCGGTTTGTTGAAAGTTGATCAGGCTGGCATGTGTCAGATGGAAACTCGCAAGCGAGCTGCCCAGAAGCTCTTCGATAGGCTTGATGCGATCGACATCTTTGGTTACCGTCCGCAATCGCCAGCGCTCGGAGGATGCCCGCTCGCCGAGCCGCACCTCTTTGACGTCGCCTCTTAAAGTACCGGTCGGGTCGAGAGTGAGTTTGGCGGTGCGCTGGATGCTGTTCATCATCGATGGCTGTTGCGGCAGTTCGATCAGCTCGCCACCAGTTGGCGTTACGAGCAATCCGTAGTTGGCTTGAAGATAGCCGCCAATCTGACCAAACGGGATCAGATCGTTGGTGGGATCAAAGAAGAGGATTCTGCCCAGCTTAGGGTGCTGAACGGTGGCAATCAAAGAGGAATCTGTCAGGCCATCCGGCAGCTTGATGGCCGTAATGGCGTGGTCGAATCCATTGTGCGCGGGCATCTCGCCGGTGACGGACCCACGCTCATGGTTGATCAACACGTAGTAGGAATCAACACCGATTTCGCGCAGCATGGACCGCACCAAAGTGGCTTTGTCTTTGCAATCTCCGTAGTGGTGGGAGAATATGTCCGGTGCTGGATGCGGCTGAAAACCCCCAATGCCCAGTTCAATCGCCACGTAGCGGATATCGTGCTGAACGAATCCGGCTATAGCTTGCATCTGTTGGAGCTTAGTGGTTTTTGAAGCGGTGAGTGTGGCTACCTGCTGTTTGATTTCCGAAGAAGCATCCACGCGTTCTCCCACAAGGTCGGAATACCATTTCCCCATCGTATCCCAGTCGATGTTGGCGTTCAGGGCTCTCCCGGATGACGTAAAGAAGGAGACCACCATTTGACCTGCGACACCCCCAAACGGCGGCATTTCGGGCTCTTTCTTAATTTCGCTTACGTCGCTCACCGTCCACCGCCAGGAATTATTTCCGGCTTCGGTTGGTTTGACTTCAGGATGGTTGAGCCAAGACACCTTATATTCCCATCCCGCCGGAAGCTGGAGGGAATAGTGACTCTCCCGTGCGGGATCTGCTTTCTGAAAATCCCAGATGTCTTGCAAAAAGAAAGGCCGGTCCTCGACCTCGTACTCATAACCCACGATGTTGCCAACATCGGGCGCCGGAATCTGCAAGGTTTTTACCTTCGCGTCTGATGCAAGCACGAAGTCCGGCGCATAAGCCTGCTCGACGGCGTCCTTTTCCTTGACTTCGTAATCCTTGCCCTGAGCCGGAATGCACCAACCGCGAAGACTGCTGACCTTGCTCTGAGCATCGAAGGGAACTTTCACCGTGCCATGCTCACGGCCGTTGGGGCGAAGAATCTTGTAGGCTTCCCGAACTTGCGTGCGCATCTTGTCGGCCGAAATTACGGTTACGTTCGTTTCGGAATACAGGAGTACCGCATCGGTCTTCTCGTCGTAGGTGGGAAGCGGGACGTTGACTAAGGCGTGCATCCACGCAGGCGCGTCCCCGCCCGCGAGGGCGCTCGGTACGAAGGCCAAGATGCAGCCGATCACCCATACCAAAGACAGCCACGTTCTCGACCTAGTTGCTGGCACTGGCCGCTCCAGGTTGCAACACAATTTGCTCTTCATCGCCAGTCCTCACCGCCTGGAAAAAGTTGCGTAACGCCATGTAGTACTTTGGCTCGAGGATCAGAAAGTCCACCGTCAGCTTCCTGGTCAAGTGCAAGGTGTCTTTCCTGTTCTCCACCTTCAAGTCATAGGCGACCACGTGTCCATCCTGAGCTTGGGCCGGCGGCACGCTGTTCACTGACCAACCCGGGGGTAGTTCGATCGCTATGTCATCAATTTTCTCGTAGGGATACTCGAAATAGATGGGGTAGGCGCGGTTGGCGTGCTCGAAAATATGTTTCTCCACTTCAGTGAAGATGGCGGCCGGAAGCACTACGCGCTTGCCGGCATTGGCTGCCCAGCCGGGAATCTTGATATCGAACTCGGCAACTAGTGGCGTTCCCGAACCGGACCAGTCTGGCTTGTTCACCAGTTCCGCCTCGATAGCGGCGGGCACCTGGGACTTCAGGCGGTCCTCCATGAATTTCTTGTGAGCCACATCGTCGTCGTGCCGGACATCCAGCCGGTGATACATTGCTTCCAATCCGGTATAGGTGACGGTAACCTTGCCTTCCAAGTCACCGGTATCAGTGAGTTTCAGGTTTGCCCGGCGTTCCATTCGGGACTCAGAAGCCGCAGGAAGTGTGGTCTGGATCCAGGTACCACCGTCTTTATCCAGACGCAGGCCAATGACTCCTGTTTCCGCCCATGTTAAGAGGCCAAAAGGTGTAAACTCCGCGCCCGGATCGAAATAAAGATCTTTGCCGTTTAGCTTCACCAGTACAACGTTTGCATTCAGCTTGTAAGGCTCCATGATCTTCGGGTTGAAGAAATACTCCCTGCGGTCAGAGACCCAGCAGCCGTAGGCCTCGAAACCAGCAGCACGCACCAACGCCAGATAGAGCCACGTCAGCTGCACGCCATTACCGTAGCCGCGCTTCCAAAGGTCCTCAACGTTCTCTACCGGTTTTTCCTTCTCACGTTTTACTTCCTGTTCGGTCTTTCGCAGCTCGTAAGATTTATTGCGTATCTGCTGCACTCGATCATAGATTTTCCTGAGTTTAAGTTCAGGAGAGTCACTGGGAGAAACGATCTGGGCTACGGCATCTTCCATGGCCTTGCGCTTTCCCACAAAGCTTTCCAATTGTCCGTTTCGTTTCTTCCCGACGTTCTTCCAGAACTTGTCCGGATTATTTTCTGGGAGTTCGTCGCTGTAGATAAAATCCACGCGCGACATTAGCTCATTTGCAGGAGGCATGAAGTCTTCCGTTTGGAATGCGGGAATGTTGCTGGCTTCCATCCGGACGATTTTGTCCGGGCCTTGCTTCGGAACCGAGCCTATCGGTAGGTCGTGCCAGGTCCAACGGAGCTGCATCGTTGAATAGTAGGCCGTGTAGGGCTTGAGTGAGAACGCGGCGCTCTTTGTTAACAGGTCGGAACTTAGAATCCAGTGCGAATCGTAAACATAGTGCTCCCTCAGATCGTACGTAAAGTAGTATTCAATGATGCTGCCTACCTCTACGTCTTGGAGGGTAAAGGTTTTTGCCAGGTAGTGTGAACTTCGTCCTTTTTCGATAATTTTTTCATAAACCTTGCCTTCAAAGTTGATGATGGAACCGTCAGGATGTACGGTTCGAGCCCGGATCTTGACTATATCCTCGCTTTCCCTGAAAAACGGGATCTCCACGTCGGCGTACTTTCGCCCTTCCTCGGTCAGAATCTTGATACGGATGTAATCATCTTCGTGAGGAGTCTGAGCGTTATCGTCGCGGTCAACCTGGCGGTAGAGGATTATGGCGGGCGCGCCCGGAGCGAGGGGTTCGCTCGTCATCTTGAGTTCGTCAGGATTGGGCGGCTGAAAGCCGGCAGATGCAAAGACTGGGACAGGAACAAAATTAGCCGCGGCCAGGATCAGGGACACGGCACAGCAACCAGTGGAAAATACTCGACGAAGTAACACGGTCCAACTCCCGAGCGTTCGCTTTCACCGGACCGGGCCCCCGCGCGTTTCGGTGACTGCACACGATATAGCGGTATTTCCCGCCCGTCAATAGCGTTTTTCGATCGCCATTTTGCGGGCCGAAGGACCAAAATCGGCTCTAGCCGCATCTTACGAGTTAAGTCGACCCGGGACAGTTACCCTGGTGACTATCCCGGTCCGGGGCAGTCTAATGTGGTGATATACTGCGTATATTCAGCGCGGTAGGTGGGGAAGCTCGAGATCCCTCAACCGAAGGAAATATTCAAAATGGCACGTAGTTCTCGCCGATCACTCTTTCTGGTGGTTTTCTTTCTTCTTGTGTGCGGCTTTCTGGGAATTCTGTTTGCCCAGCGCACCGGCCAGCAGGCCTCCTCGACCTCCAGCGACTCTGATGTCAAAGACAGCCTGAAGCAGTTCACGGATGTCTATGCCGTTATCGAGGATAATTACGCGGAGCCGGTCAATCCCGACAAGGCGATCTATAACGGTGCCATCCCGGGGATGCTGCACGCGCTCGATCCGCATTCGAATTTCTTCGACCCCAAGTCTTACGCGCTGATGCGCGAGGACCAGCGCGGCAAATACTACGGCGTCGGAATGACCGTGGGGCCGCGCAACAATAAAGTCATCGTCATCTTTCCGTTCACCGGCACGCCCGCCTACAAGGCCGGCATTCATCCTGGCGACGTGATCATTGCCGTCGACGGCAAGTCGACCGAGAACATGAGCACGGGAGACGTTGCCGATCTGCTGAAAGGACCGAAGGGGACAACCGTACACATCAGCATCTCGCGCGAAGGCGTGGAGAAGCCGATGGAGTTCACGCTGATTCGCGACGAGATTCCGCGCTACAGCGTAGACGTGCACTTCCTGATCCGGCCGGGCATTGGATACTTGCATGTGACCGGGTTCAATGAGACCACGGAAGAAGAAGTCTCAAAAGCTCTGGATGAGTTTGGCGATCTCAAGGGTTTGATTTTGGATCTGCGGGGAAATCCCGGCGGATTGCTGAGCGAAGGCGTTGGCGTGGCCGACAAATTTCTTAAGAAGGGTCAGCTCATCGTTTCCCATCACGGCCGCGCTTCGGCCGAGAAGCGTTACTCGGCGCAGCATGGCAACGGCGGGAAAGATTATCCGCTGGTCGTGCTGGTAAACCGCCTGACCGCTTCGGCGGCAGAGATTGTTTCTGGAGCCATTCAGGATCACGACCGCGGCTTGATTGCCGGCGAAGTCACATTCGGCAAGGGGCTGGTTCAGACCGTGTATCCTCTCTCGGAAAACACCGGGCTGGCGCTCACCACGGCGCACTACTACACGCCCAGCGGACGGCTGATTCAGCGCGATTACAGCAACATTTCACTCTACGATTATTATTACAACCGCGAAGCCGAATCCGGCAGCAACGCCAATCGTGAAGTGAAGCTCACTGACAGCGGCCGAACGGTCTATGGTGGCGGCGGAATCACGCCCGATGTGGTGATTCCCCCGGTCAAGGGCAACCACTTTCAGGACACGCTCTTGCAGCATTATGCGTTCTTCAACTACGCCAAGCGCTACGTGGTAAGCCATCATCCGACGAAGAGCTTCGAAGTAGATGATGCGATCCTGCAGGAATTCCGCAAATCCCTGGACGAAGCGAATATTCCCTACACCCAGGCCGATCTGGTGGATAACAACGACTGGATCAAGTCCAACATCAAGGCCGAAGTCTTCGTAGATGCTTTCGGTCAGGATGAGGGCCTGAAGGTGCGGGCAGAATCCGATCCGGAAGTGGTGAAGGCTCTAGAGCTTCTGCCGCAAGCCAAAGCGCTGGCCGACAACGCCAAGCGCATTGTGGCCGAGCACAACAGCGTGGGAGCGTTCAGCCGCTAACTCCTAGTTACGAATAAAGGCCCGAAAATAATCGGGCCTTTATTTTTTAATGCGAGTTCGCCCGCGTCACTGCCCTGTCGCATCTTTGCCGTCGCAGCGGCGTTGACGGCCTTTCGTCCATGCAACCGCAAGGTTGACGGTAATCGAGAAGCCGAGCAGAAATCCGCACAAGGCGTGGCCTAAATTCTTACCGAGTTGAGTGGCCGGGTGGAAGAGATACGGCCATATAATGCCGGCAATCAAGCACGCGTTTGCGATCGGCATCAACATTTTCGATTCATACAGCCGTTTTCTGAAGCTCATGACTCGCACACCTTTCTTGTCAGTCGGTTAATCGGTACCAGAGCATCACCGTCAGCTTGACGGTGACAATTGTGATGGCAACGGTGAATAGATCCCAACTCCAGACATGATTCACGTAATAGTGGTAGCCAAAAAGAAGGACAGCTTCGACGCCACCGACGATTCCCGCGAGACTTGTGGCACGCAGCCGGTGGTTCAGAAAACGTTCATCGATCGCACTGCCGAGAATAGGAAGATTCATGGTTCGTTCTCCAAGGTAAAGATCTCATCGGTGGAACAGCCGAAGATTCGCGCGAAGGTGAGGGCCAGCACCAAGCTCGGAACGTAACGGTCTCGCTCGATGGAATTAATGCTTTGGCGAGAAACCCCCGCGGCTGCCGCAAGTTGTTCCTGGGTCCATCCCCGAGCGTTGCGTAGCTCCTTGATCCGGTTTAGTACATGGCTCGCCATGTCAAGTTAGCTTTCCACTGCATGGTAGCTCGAGGCGTGTTCGATGTCAAGCTAACTTGTCATTGCAGACCTCAGTAGCTTAGGTGATGATCGTCACGCCCATCACCATCCTGTTCATTGACTTCGCTACCGGGCTATGTGAGAATCCGCGACAGCAGGGGCTTGTCGGCGTGAGTGGCAGCGAAGCTTCCTCCTCCTCGCAAGTCGCCGCCGTCAAAAGATGGAATTCACTCACAAACTTCCGCCAGCCAGGTCAATCATCAGGAGGTTTCCAACGCAGGCGGAGTTAGTTTGAAGCCGGTTCTATTGGGATTGGCGGTAGCTCTGGCGGTAGCTGCTGGTTATACCGATTGGCGGAGCCGGCGGATTCCTAATTGGCTGACGGTTTCGGGACTACTCCTCGGGGTGGTGGTCAACACCGTGCTCGGCGGGTGGAGCGGACTGAAGACTTCCCTGCTGGGCGCTGGTTTGGGACTGCTGGCGTTGTTGCCATTCGTCATCGTGCGCGCGTTGGGCGCAGGAGACTGGAAGCTGGCGGGGGCCTTGGGCGCGATCGTAGGACCGGTCGTGTTCCGCGACTTGCTGATCGTATCGGTCTTTGTGGCGGGGATCATGGCCCTCGGGCTGGTGATCTACAAACGGCGGTTCAAGGAAACGATGCGCAATATGGGACGCCTGTTGGTGTCGATGATAATGTTTCGTATGCCGGGGCCTGAGGTTTCGCTGGATAATCCACATTCGGCGAAGATTCCCTACGGAGTAGCCCTGGCTTTGACGACTGTGCTTTACGGGATCGGCAGGGTTTCGGGATGGTCATAACCAGGATGAAATCGCTCTGGACAAAGTTGCGCAATGTAGCATCGGGCACGAGTGGCCAGGAAATCGTGGAAAGCGCTTTTGTCCTGCCCCTGATCTTCATGTTCGTGATCGGAATTATTTGGTTTGGCCTGGCATTTTTCATTTACGGCACGCTGACGCAAGGCGCACGGGCCGGCGCTGAAGCGGCCGTAGCTCCAGTTTGTGCGACTTGTGCTGCGGGTTCGACTCCCGCCACCATCGCCCAAACCGCTGTCTATCATGCTCTTGGCGCCGGGCACTTGAGCAAGAGTCAGCTCGTTCCTACGAGCAGTTGGGCGCCACCTGTACTGTGCGCTTGTGGCAGCGTCAGTTCGAGAGCGGCGTGCACTACTGCGCTTGCCTGCGATAACAGCGTCACCGACGTTTGTGTCCAGGTAAACGTGCAGTTATCGTACTCAAGCCAAGGCGGCGCTGGTACTTGCGGCACATCGGTAAGTGCGCGGTATAAATATCCTTTTCATTTCAGTATTCCCCTAACCAATCTGGATATAGGGAATGTGCTTCTTCCCGGGCAGGCTCAGATGAGGGCGGAGACGCAATGATGTTTGCCACAGGTCGGTGGACCGGATGGTTGGCATCGCTCAAGCGAGGCTGGACGGATGATTGCGCCTCCCAGGTGGTAGAACTCGCGCTTTCGCTGCCATTGCTGGTGTTTTTTGTGGTCGGGATTTTTGATTTCAGCGGAGCACTCACCCTTAAGCAGAAATTGACCAACGCCGCGCGCGAAGGAGCAAGAGCTTCAGCGGCCGATCCAGCCAGCGATATGTACGCCGCTGTGCCCGTGTCGGTAAGCGATGCGTTCCAGGTCGTCGATAACTATCTGTACTCGGAGAAGATCAACGACTGCGGGGTGGGACCGACTCCGGCCGCGCCGACGCAGACCAACCTTACTTGGACTTACACGGCGACCGGTTCCGGCTGTCCGGGGACTGGGATTAGCATTGCGATCAATCGAGGCTGCTCGACAGTAGAGAACGGAATCTATTTGATCGGGACCTGCGTCACCGTCACCTACGCCTACAAGTGGCAGTTCAACAGCGTAAGCGGCTTAATGCCGGGGAAGTTTCTCGGTCCGGCCACCATCACTACGACTGCTGCAGCGTTCAACGAGAATTGAGGAACCGAGAATGCTGCCACCGCTAATTCGTCGGCCGCGACAGAGAGCCGTTCCCCGCTCCCGTGAACGTGGCGCGACCATGGCGTTGGTCGCCCTCGCGATGGTTTCCATTATCGCCATGGCAGCGCTCTCGATCGACATCGGCACACTTTATGAGGCCAAAGCGGAAGCTCAGCGCGCAGCGGATGCAGCGGCATTGACGGCAGCGAGGGTGATTTCGATTTCTGGCATCACCGGAGATCCCAACAACAGTGCGTCTTCATGGCAGCCGGCCTGTGGCGGATCTACCAGCCTAGCCACCGTGGCCGCGACCAACATGGCGCAACAGGACTTGATTAGCGGAGGCGCCCCCAGCACCGTGACTGTCAACTATGGCGCCGGCAGCGCTGGTGGGTTGAACGCGAGCTGCGTTGGAATTGCAGGTTTTGCCGTGAATCCAATTGTCACGGTGAGCGTTAAGCGCACGAATCTTCCAGTCTTCTTTGCCCGAGTTTTTTCGCTGTTTGGGAGCAGCTATTCTGGCACTAGCGTGAGCGCTACCGCAACCGCCGAGGTGTTCAATCCTTCGGGTTCGAGCCCCATGGTTCCGGTAAATCCTCGCTGCGTGAAACCGTGGATGGTTCCCAATTCGGATCCTGGGAACGGGACCAAACCCTTCGTTGATCGGACAAGTGGAACGATCACAAATCCCGGAACGTTAAGCGGCAACAGCGGAGTTATCGGTGAGACGTTTACCTTGGTGGTAGATTGCGGAGCAAGCGGGCGCCGTCGAGGACGCTGCGTACTGGGTAACCCTCCCGTAGCCGTTTCCGGAGCCAACCCTACCTTGGACTACGTTCCAGGACTCGTGTCAAGCGCTTCGATCGCTATTGCCGCCAACAGCGCCATCACTGCTTGTTCAGACGTGAGCAATAACGACTATACGGAAGCTGTCGCGGGCTGCGACCAATCTACCGTATATGCTTGCGGGGTCACCCTCGGGAACACAGTGAACCTAGACGAGGACCCAGGACCGCCCCGGAATGATAGCGTGAACGGAGCGGCCTGTCTGACTAACGCCAGCGGAAATTTCTTAAACAACGGTCAGGATTATTTGGCTCCCGCCGGCCCACCTCCTTACACCTATCCCTTTCAGGTTCTGGCTGGAGCCAACAGCGCACTCGTGAGCGCGGGGGTCGCGAGCGGGAGCCAAATTACTGCCAGTCCCTCCATAGTCTCCCTACCCATTTATGACAGTACTGCCACGATGCTTACCACAACCTCCGCAGGCCAAATTCCGGCCACCGTCATAGGTTTCTTGCAGGTCTTCATCAACTATGTCGACAGCGGTAGTGGGAACATAAACGTCACCGTAATGAACGTCACCGGGTGCGGCAATGGTAGTGTTTCGGGCCCTCCCGTGGCTCCCGGAACTTCCCCTGTCCCAATCCGCTTGATCACGTCGCCGTAATCAAATTGCAATCCAAGAAATGCAAAAGGCTAGTCTGGAACGTTATCCGGTTGCGGATTTGCCTGCGCGCCTGGAATGGGGGCGGGTGGTGGAGGAGCCTGCGTTCTGGCGGGGACTTCGGGTTCGGGATCGTCGATGGCTTGGACCACCTGCGGCAAAGGCTGGAAAGCAGGCGCCGGACCGTC
>DATEQW010000203.1:0-13991 GCA_035272245.1 Candidatus Sulfotelmatobacter sp.
GATGCCTTCAGCCAAGTGGATTTCAGCTCCGCCCCTACCACCCTTCCCTCAAAAATCGCGTCAACTCCCTTGGCATACCACCCAGCCAGTTCATGTCCACGCTCCAGTCCCGGCGGTGGAGCAGCGCACTTGCAGCCGAAAGCGGCTGCAGAACTTAGCGTCAACACGACGATCCAAGTGATGGCAAGGCGCATATCAACCTCCATAGCACCCGAAACGCGGCGCGCTGAGGCGAGTCTGACGGTGCCTCGCCCGGCGCCTCACTTCCATTATTGGGCAAAGGGCGGGCTGCCGCGCAGGTGACTCTCGAAATCAGGCATTAGCACTGAAAAATTCCTGCTCACTGGTTCGCCGAAAATGGCGCCATACTCGCCAACCGGGAACGCCAGCTCTCGGTTTAGGGCGAACCAACACAGCTCGACGACAGTAGGAAACTTTTGGTTAAGGACCGGGCTGCTACCCCGCGGCTTCCACCGCCGGCAACTCCTCTGCCACGGTTTTCTCTTTCTCTTTTACCTTCGCGCTCGTCACCAGAATCACCGAGAGCACAACAATGACGCTGCCCATCAGAATGAATCGATCTACCCGCTCGTGCAGAATCAGCCAACCGAGAAACACTGCGACTACTGGATTCACGTAAGCATAAGTCGATACCTTTGAAGTGGGAACGTGCTCCAGCAGCCAAATGTAAGCCGTGTAGCCAACCCACGATCCGCAGACGACGAGGTAAAGCACCGCGCTGACGCCGCGGGTGGTCCACGAAACTCGCGAAAAATCTCCCAGCGCCAGCGCCAACAAAAGATTCCCCACGCCCGCTGCGGTTACCTGCCATCCGGTAGCGCTGAAAACGTCCATGCCTGACTGCCAGCGCTTCGATAGTACCGATCCCAGCGCCCACAAGAACGATCCGCCCAAGAGTCCAACCGAAGCTTCTAACTCGTGACGGCCGAGCGCCGAGGTCGAATGCAGCTCTGGCCAAAACAAGACGAGCAATCCCACAATCCCCAACGCCAGTCCGGCCTTGCCACGCCAGGAAATACGATGGTGGCCGAGGAGCAGGGAATCCAGAACCAGAAACCACAGCGGAGTGATCGCAATAATCAACGCCGCTAGTCCCGATGGGACAGTCTGTTCGGCCCAGGAGAGCGTCAGGTTGCCGCCCATCAAGAGTAGTAGTCCCACCACGGCGGCGAGCGCAATCTGCCGCGCCGAATACCAGATTCTGCGCCCGGTTGCCGCGCATACGGCCAGCATCACTGCTCCGGCAATCGAAAACCGCACCGCGCACATGAGAGCCGGAGGGATGCTCTGCACCGCGATGTCTATGGCGAGGTAGGTCGAGCCCCAGAACAGATACACTAGCCCAAAGGCAAGAATCACCGCGAACCGGCTCGGGCTGTGAGTCTTAGACATGTGGGTGAGAAACAGCGAAGCTAAAAGATATCAGACGAGTCAGAGCGCAAGTGCGACTCTAAAGATTGTCAGCGGAGCGGGGCCGTGGTCGGGCGACCAACCCCGCACCTACAAGAATCCGCATAAAATCAGCCAAAAATGGGGGTTACGCCGCACCCTCTCGCCACGTATAATGTCCGTGAAGACATGGTTACCGATGCTGCGCACCGTTTCCAATTCGCACCCCCCGAACTCGCATCTACCGGAGTGCTGGCTGCACTGCCTGGTGTGTCCGCGGCGTTATCGTGCGAATCTGCCCTCCCGTCTGCGCCCCAATCTCTTCGGTAGCGACTAGCAAATCTTCTGCCTGATTCGCCTCGGTGTGCGTGAGTCTGAACCAGGGCCGCGTTCCGAGGCTCCCACTACTCATCACTCGCAGCTCACAACCGAGAGTTGCTTACGGAGGATGCCATGACCACCAAGACCATGACCGCGACCGCCGGTCCCGCTGTTACCGGACCAAGAATCAAGACCGCACTGCCCGGGCCGAATGCCAAGCGCGTGCTGGATAACGATCAGAAATATATTTCGCCTTCCTACACCCGCTCTTATCCGCTCGTCGCCAAGAGTGGCCGTGGGATTGTCGTTACGGATGTGGATGGCAACGAGTTTTATGATTTTTCCGCTGGCATCGCCGTGACCTCAACCGGCCATTGCCATCCCCACGTTGTGGCCGCTATGCAGAAGCAGGCGGGCGAACTCATCCACATGTCGGGGACGGATTTTTACTACGAGAACATGGTCACGCTGGCGGAGCGCCTGTCGAAGATCGCGCCCATGCCCGGACCGCACAAGATTTACTACGGCAACTCCGGCGCGGAAGCGATTGAGTGCGCGCTGAAGCTGGCGCGTTATCACACCAAGCGCCAGAACATCATCGCTTTCTTCGGCGCATTTCACGGACGCACAATGGGAGCTTTGTCGCTGACCGCCTCGAAACCGCAGCAACGGCGCCGCTTTGCGCCGCTGGTTCCGGGAGTGACGCATGTGCGCTATCCCGATGTCTATCGCGGATGCGTGGGTGGCGCGCACGATAAGGACGCGGAGGCTTTTGCGCTAGGGTGCGCCCGCTTCATCGAAGAGAAGCTGTTCAAGACCACACTTGCTCCGGAGGAAGTTGCAGCAATCTTTGTCGAGCCGGTGCAGGGCGAGGGCGGCTACGTGGTCGCGCCTACGATCTTCATGCAGGAGCTGCGCCGCATTTGCGATCGACACGGAATTTTGCTGGTCGTCGACGAGGTGCAGAGTGGCATTGGGCGTACGGGCAAGTGGTGGGCGGTGGAACATACCGGAGTCGAGCCGGACATGGTTTGTATTGCGAAGGGGATTGCCTCGGGCATGCCGCTGGGCATTACGATGACGCGCTCTGAAATCATGGACTGGGTGCCGGGTTCGCACGCGTCAACTTTTGGTGGAAATCCGGTGTGCGTGGCTGCGGCGCTGGCCACGCTCGATGTGATCGAAAAAGAAAATCTGGTCGCGCACTCGGCGGAAGTGGGCGCGCACATGATGAAGCGCATGGCGGAGTGGCCCACGAAATTGAAGCTGGTGGGCGATGTGCGCGGGCGCGGTTTGATGATCGGCGTCGATATCGTGAAGGACAAGACGACGAAAGAATATGGCGCGGCAGAGCGAGACCGGATTGTCGAGAAGGCGTTCGAGCACGGCGTGCTTTTCTTAGGCTGCGGACCGAGCACGATCCGGCTGTGCCCGCCGCTGGTGGTCACAAAAGAGGAAGCGGATGTCGCCCTTGACGTTCTGGAAGGGTGCATTCAGCAGGTGGGTAAGTAGGTCGTCTGCGCGTGAGTTAGCCTTCTGTTGCTTAGATTCGCTGGCGAAGGCCTGGTTTTATTTCAGGCCTTCGACCAGATAAAGGTCGGAGAGGGTGCGCACGTAGCTGTAGACGTAAGATTTATTGTCAGCCGACAAAAGAACTCGGCCCAGGGTATCGATGCCGGCTGAGTCCGCCGGTTCTAGGGCCTTCCACAAGGTTCGCTTTCCAGTGGCGATGTCTACGCGGAATACCTGCGCGGGAATCTGTCCGCGCACGATGACGAATAATTCACGGCCATCCGCGGACCAGCCAGTCGGTACTTCCGACGCCTCGGTCCCGGGCACTGCGCGCGGCTCTCCGCCCGCAGTCGAGTAGAGACAGATTTTGCGGTCCGGGCCAACATCAGCGACGAGGTCGCCTTTGGGCGAGAGGATCACCGAAGCGCCTACGCCTTCTTGAGTGATGGGCTTGGGCTTGCCATCACTTAAGGATTCCACGTAGAGCCGCATCCCGTGACCTGCCTCGATCCCGGAAAATACAATGTGATCGCCATCGGGCAACCAGGCGGCGCCGGTGTGGTTGAGCCCGTCGTCCTTGACGGGCCGCATCTCTCCGACTCCGGTCGGCAAGATGATCAGAGGTGCGGGGTTGGTATTCTGCCGCGCCAGCGCCCATTTGCCGTCGGGAGATAATGCCATGCCACTGCCCTCCCCGAGCCGAATGGCTGGCGAGCCATCCGTCTTGCGGATGTAGATGGCGTATTTCGGACCACCGCCTTCGCCTGCCTCCTGAAACAAAATCATGCGTCCATCAGGTGAAAGACTGCTGGGCACAGACCAGTCAAGCCAGGACAAATCGCGCTCTTTGGCTTCACCCGGCGCCAGACCGATCATGCCGGCGCGATCGTTCCCGCGGGTCAGCAAGACAGTGCCGTCGCGGCTAACGTCGAGGAGCGTTAGTTCTCCGGGAACGCGCGCCAGCAGCCGCACCTTTCCCGAGAGGTCGACGGCATAGAGCGAGCGGTCGCCGCCGGTGCGCGTTGCGCTGAACCAGACCTCGTCTGCCTTCGGAGACCACGCCACGCCTTGAATGCTGTCCCATCCATCCGAAAGGTCTTTCTTCTTCCCCGAGGCGTCGATCACAAAAATCGACCCACCATCGTCTCTGGGCTGGGGATGGTCAATGAACGCGACGAAATCGCCTTTGGGAGAAACCCGCAGGTTGCCAATCCAGCCATCAGCCTCGTAGATGGTTTTGCCCAGCGGAAATTCCAGACGCTTGCGTCCGTTCACTTCGTGGACGACGGCCAGTGAGTTCGCATCTGGACCCCAGTCGGCCCATTCGACGTTGTCCAGAATTTCGCGAGGCGCACCGCCGACGAGCGGAACGCGCGCCAACGTACCGGAGTAGAGGAAGGCATCCCGGGGGCGGCTGTCGAGCGATAACAACATTTCTCCCGAGGAGGAGATCGCTAGAACCTCGGCTCCCTTCGGTTCCATCTCCTGTGACTGCGGACTTTCGGGGCGCGTGTTGAAGAGATCAAGAGGCTTGCCCTCCCAGGCTGCGCTGTAGACAACGGTCTTGCCGTCCGGCGCAAAGCGTGCCGAAAGCACAATGCCGCGCCGGAAAGTGAGCGGATGATAATTGGCAAACGAAGGCTGAACCGGGCGTTGAAGCAGCAACGCGCCAACGGCAAGACCCACGAGCAGGGCGATTGCTGACGCCACCAGAAGCGGGAACCAGCTGCGCTTGGGCGGAGCGGGCGCTACGGGCGGAGCAGCGGCGGATACTCCAGAATCGGAAACGATCGGAATGCTGGTTGAACTCGAGCGGGCGCGGGACGTATCCAAATCGCGCTTGATGCGCTTTAAATCGCCGCGCAATTCCGCCGCGGTTTGATAGCGCAAGTCCCGCTCTTTCTCCAGCGACTTGGTGATGAGTTCGTCGAGTTTCCCCGGGATCGCGGGATTTAGCGTGGAAGCCGGCGGCGGCATGCGATTCAGAATCGCCTCGAAGATGACGCCACTGCTACTCCCGGAGAAGGCCATCTTTCCCGTCGCCATCTCATAGAGGACCGCGCCGAAGGCGAAAAGATCCGTACGGGCGTCGAGTTCGTGCGCCCGTACCTGTTCGGGCGACATGTATGCCACCGTGCCAATGGTCGATCCCGGGCTGGTAACCAGAGTTTGCGGAGTGGCTTCCGTCGCAGTGTGCTCGTTGGCGGCGGGCGCCACTTTCGCCAGACCAAAGTCGAGCAATTTGGCCTGCCCACGCTTGGTGACGAAAATGTTCGCCGGCTTGATGTCGCGGTGGATGATGCCCCTGCCGTGTGCCGCATCGAGGGCGTCGGCGATTTCGATGCTCAGCCCAATGAGAGTCTCTGTGTCGACCGGACGGCCTTCAATGCGATGCTTGAGAGTTTGGCCCTCGAGAAACTCCATCGCAATAAAGGCGAGACCATTCTGCTCATCGATCTCGTAGATGGTGCAGATGTTCGGATGATTCAAGGCCGATGCAGCCTGGGCTTCACGCTGGAAGCGGCTGAGCGCCTGGGAATCTTTCGCGACGTCATCGGGCAGGAACTTGAGGGCGACGAAACGCCGTAACTTGAGATCCTCGGCCTTATAGACGACGCCCATGCCGCCGCCGCCCAGCTTCTCCAGGATCCGGTAGTGAGAAATTGTCTGGCCGATCATTTTCGGCCGCCGAAAGAAGGGCGGCGCAGGCGCTATCTTATGAGCCTGCAGTCCGCTAAGTCAAAGCGGAGGACAGGTTTTCAGCAAGTCTATCCATTGCAGTGTTAGGAGCAGAACGTGGTACCCGGAAATCGTACTCGAGGAATCAGGCCTGGAATTCGGAGGCTTCGGGGAAGCGGAGATTGCACTTGGCCAGAGCCAAGGCGAGGAGTTCCTCGATCTTGGTCTCTTCGCAATTGCGGGACATGGCGAGTTCGCTCACCAGAAGGTAGCGAGCGCGTTCCAGCATCTTTTTTTCGCGGAAGGAAAGAGGCTTGGCCTGGTGTAAAGCGATGAGGCTTTTGAGGACTCCGGCGACCTCAAAAAGAGAACCGGTGCGCATGCGGTCGGAATTTTCTTTGAAACGATCTTTCCAGTCGGCGGTGCTGAGGTCATCGGCAATCGAGAGAAAATCGAGAATCTTCTGCACCTCGCCATTGCGCACGACTCGCCGAATGCCCACGCTGCCTACATTGTTACAGGGCACCATTACTTTGAGGCTGCTGGCCTTGATGTTGAGGAGATAGAACTTTTCGACCGTGGCGCCGACGGAACGGCTGCTGATTTGCTCGATAACACCCACGCCATGATTGGGATAGACGACCTTGTCGCCGATGTGGAAATTCAAATCACCGTTCATAAAAAGGCACCCGGGCAGGAGAGGGGTAGTGGAGAGAGCGTTGTCTTTACTATAAACATAGTATCCCGAAATGGGACGAAAAGCAAGGACGGAAGCGGCGCGCCGCTGACTCCAAGGCGTGATTTGATTCAGCAAATGAGCTTAAGTTACTCGCGTTAAATGGGTTGCGCCTCCATGTATTCGTTAGCCCGCGATCGCTTACAGAGAAACGGCGGAATATAATCACGCGGTGAGCGTGGAAGATCGAAATCCGATCGAGGCGTCAGTCCCGATGGAAACTGGTCGTAATCATCCACCTTCGGTGGAGGCAACATCAGAGCCCGCAACTTCGAAAAAAAGAGCGGTGGGGAGGATTCTGGGGCTGGACGTCGGGTCGAGACGAATCGGGATTGCGATATCGGATCCTCTCGGCATCACCGCGCAAGGGCTGGAAACTTTGCAGCGGCGCAACAAGCGGACGGACTTGGCGGCGCTGGAGGCCGTGATCCGAGAATATTCGGTTCGGGAGATCGTGGTGGGGTTGCCGCTGCGCATGAGCGGCGCGGAAGGGACGCAGTCCGACAAGATGCAGGTGTTCGCAGAGGAATTGCGCAAGCGATTTCGCCTGCCGGTGCACTTGTGGGATGAGCGGTTAACCTCAGCGGAAGCGAACCGGCTGCTCCGCGAGGCGGATCTCTCGATTGAGAAACGCGCCAAGGCGGTTGACCGAATGGCGGCGGTACTGATTCTGCAGGGATGGATGGAAAACCGCGGACGGTAAATCGCCTCGAATTCTACTGTCCCCGCATCGCCCGCCGGTAGGCCGCCACATTCTTGTTGTGCTCTTCGATGGTGCGGGCGAAGCGGTGGTGGCCGGCAGCGTCGGCGACGAAGTAGTAGTAATTACTCTGCGCGGGATGCATCGCCGCTTCCAGCGCGCTTTTCCCGGGATTGGCGATTGGACCGGGCGGAAGGCCGGCGTGGGTGTACGTGTTGTAGGGCGAGTTGAAGCGCATGTCGTCGTGGTGCAGTGCGCCAGTATAGGTTCCTGCTAGTTGCTCGGCATAAATGATGCTGGGATCGGCGTCCAGCGCGCCCTTCTTTGCCAGGCGGTTGTAGTAGACGCTGGCAACGAGGGGGCGCTCTTCAGCGACCGCGGTTTCCTTCTCTACTATCGACGCCATAGTGACCTTAGTTTGGAGCGGGAGCGGAATGTCCCGAGTCGCCTCAACTCCAGCGTTCGTCGGAGCGGACAAACCAATCTGAGCTGCGACCTGGCGAAACTGCTTCACCATAGCGGCAGCCATCTCTTGCATGCTCATCATGCGGCTGAATTGGTAGGTGTCGGGAAAAAGATAGCCTTCGAGTGATTGCGCCCCCGGAGCGAGATCGGCAATGAGAGCCGTGTCTGACTGCGCAACTTTCAAGAAATCGTCCGCGGGACCAAGCCCGGCGGCTTCGATGGCGCGGGCAATGTCAAACATGGTGAACCCTTCAGGTACGACAATCGTATGGAAATAAACGTCGCCCCGGCGGAGGCGCTTCTGAATGTCGATAATGTTTGCTGGCTTTTCGAACAGATACTCTCCAGCCTTGAGCGATCGGCGACGGCGAAAGTAGTGCCAGAGGATGAATGCGTCTTCACTGCGGATGATTCCATTCGCCTTCAATTCGGCGGCGATGCGCCGGGTGGAGTATCCCGGGTGCAGCATCACAAAGACCTGTCCGGAGGGCGCGACTGGCGTGAGTAGCGCCCACGCGAACCAGCCAGCAGTGGCGAGCGCCGCAATGAGGATGAGCCAAACGATCTTACGCACAATGGCAGTAGTGTAGATGATCGGGTGCCGTGAAAATCTTCGATCCGAGCCTGGTAACTCGTTAGCAACCATGTACTCAGTGTTCGCCGATTCGATTCGGCTCACAGTTCTTGCACCCTTTCGGGCGCGCTATACTCAAATATTCAGGAGATCATCAATTCCTTCATGAGACGTAGCTCGCCCTTTTGGACTTTAGCCTTGGTTTTCGCGGTGCTGCCTACCGTGGGCTGTCTGTTCCACACGCGTCCGGTCGAAGAAACCTATTCCAAGGCGCCTCTCAAGGAGGCGTCACAATCAGCATTGATCGACAGCATCAACGAGCAGGCAAGGAAGATCCAGTCGTTACAAGCGACCGTGGATATTGATACGTCGGTTGGCGGCGCCAAGAAGGGTCACGTAACCGACTACAAGGAAATTCGCGGCTATGTACTAGCGCGGAAGCCGGCGATGCTGCACATGATAGGTTTGCTGCCAATCGTGCGCACCACGGCCTTCGACATGGTGAGCGACGGGGAGCAGTTCGCGCTGTGGATTCCGCCCAGGAATCGTTTTGTTGTCGGGCGCAACGATGTGCAGACGCATAACACAGATCAACCTATGGAAAGCATCCGCCCGCAGGAAATCTATGATGCACTGCTGATTCGTCCTATTGATCCTGAACACGAGATCGCCGTGCTGGAGAACAGCTACGATATTCTTCACGACGCCAAAGGGCATCGCGTTCTGCAGGATGATTACGAATTGATTGTGATTCGAAAGAAGGACGATAACTCTGGGGTGCTGTCGCGCAAAATTGTCTTTAGCCGTACCGACCTGCAACCTCATCGTCAGTACATCTACGACGAGCAAGCCAGGCTGGTGACCGATGCCCGTTATGCCAACTACAAAGAGTACGATGGCACCAACTTTCCTTCGCGCATCGAGATTTTTCGGCCGCAGGAAGAGTACGACATTACTCTCAACATGTTGAAGGTGGAGATCAACAAGCCTCTGCGGGACGATCAATTTGCGCTGCACCAGCCGCCTGGAGCCGAAGTGGTGCATCTAGACCGGCCGCAGCCGCAGTCGAGCGCTGTCGTCCCACCGCCGGATGCAATACATAATCGGTAGTGGCTCGCAACGTGGCGTCAAATTCTTGAAGAATAAACATGATTAGCAAGATGGTTGTCGCCAATCTCGTGCAGAGGCCGATCCGGTCGCTGATCAGCATTACTGCGGTTGCTCTGGAAGTGATTTTGATTTTGCTGATTGTGGCCTTTTTTTACGGGCAGTTGAATGGATCGAAGGCCAGCCAGATGGGCGTGGGAGCCGATGTCATGGTGCAGCCCCCGGGATCGTCGGCGCTGGTTGGAGTGACAGGAGCGCCCATGCCCGTGAAGGTTGGCGAGAAGCTGCGGCAGTTGCCGCATGTCTTGGTGGCTGCCCCGGTGATCTGGGAGTTGACTACAAAGCCGACTTTGGAGATTATCTACGGCATCGATATCGATAGCTACAACAGCATTTCTCCCTCATTCCATTTCCTTTCAGGAGGCCCGTTTCAAGGGCCGTACGACGTTATCGTCGACGATTATTTTGCCGGCACTAAGCGGGTGAAGGTCGGGGACCAGGTCGAGATTCTGAATAACCAATTTCGTATCTGCGGGATTGTGGAGCACGGAAAAGGGGCGCGCAAGTTTCTACCGCTATCCACCATGCAGGATTTGATCGGCGCTCCAGGTCATGCTTCGGTCTTTTATATCAAGCTGGACGATCCTCGTAACGTGGACGCTGTCGTGGACGAAATCAAGCAAGTCCCAGGTATGGAGAATTATTCCGTGCGCTCCATGCAGGAATACTTGTCGATGATGACGCCGGAAAATTTGCCGGGCTTCGCGACCTCGATCCGCATCGTGATCGCGATCTCAATGATCATCGGATTCCTGGTGATTTTTCAGTCGATGTATACGGCGGTGATGGAGCGCACGCGCGAGATTGGCATTTTGAAGTCCCTGGGAGCGTCAAAGCTTTATATTGTGAATGTCGTGCTCCGCGAGACTGCGCTGCTGGCGATTGTGGGCATTGTGGTAGGGACGATCATGAGTCTCTTGGCTCGTCGCCTCATTCTGTTCGAGAACCCAACCCTGCGCCTTTTCTGGAGCGCCGAGTGGGTGGTGCGGGCCACCCTGATTGCCCTGACCGGGGCGGTGCTGGGGGCGCTTTATCCAGCCTATAAGGCGGCGCAAAAGGATCCGATCGACGCGCTAGCTTACGAATAGGCCCTACCCCGCAGGAACGGATCTTAGGGTCAGGACCGGTTCCCGTGGGTATTAACTCACCGTTGACAATCCCTCGCAAGCTACGGTATCTTTAAAGCTTTGGGAAGTCTCGCGGTTGCCCGCCTGATGGTCTGGCGTCCTCGCCGGGGAATCAACGAGCGGTCTTCTTTCGCAATCTTTTTATTCTGGGAGAGTTCCGATGTCAACCTATTTCCCCAAAGCGGGGGAAATTGTGCGCAAGTGGTACGTCGTGGATGCGGATGGGCAGACGCTCGGGCGTCTGGCTTCACAAGTCGCGCGCATTCTGATGGGCAAAGAAAATCCGCAGTACACGCCTTTTCTCGATACCGGCGATCACGTGATCGTGGTGAATGCCGAGAAAATTCGAACGACCGGCGTGAAGTCGGAGCAGAAGCAGTATCACCACTACACGGGTTATCCGGGCGGTCTGCGCACCGAAGATTACCGAAAGCGTTTGGCGCGCAAGCCGGAAAAGATTATTGAAGACGCGGTGCGGCGCATGTTGCCGAAGAACAAACTGGCGGCTCACATGTTGTCGAAGCTGAACGTCTACAAAGGCGACAAGCATCCGCACGAGGCACAGAAGCCGCAGGATTTGAAGTTGGAAGTAAGGGCGTAGCGACGGGAGTAGTTGAGCGGGAGATCCTTCGCTCCGCCTGAAGAACGGCTGCGCTCAGGATGACAAACGAGATTAGGAGCTAGAAGCGAAATGGCGGAATTGGTTCAGTACTACGGAACAGGACGGCGCAAGCGGGCGATCGCGCGGGTTTATCTGCGTCCAGGCAGTGGAGAGTTCAAGGTAAACGGCCGGGAGTTTGAAGAATATTTCGTGACTCCGGCGCAGCGCTCGGCGGCGAAGGCGCCACTGGCGTCCACCGAGACTGCGGCTTCGTTCAACATCGTTGCCAGCGTTTTGGGTGGTGGCGTGCGAGGTCAGGCCGACGCGGTGAAGCTCGGCATTGCCCGCGCCTTGATGGAGTTCAACGCCGAGTTGCGCGGCAAACTGAAGTCGGAGGGCATGGTGTCCCGCGACTCGCGCGGCAAGGAACGGAAAAAGTACGGTCAGAAGGGCGCGCGCAAGCGCTTCCAGTTCAGCAAGCGGTAATTTGGAACGTCGGTTCCGAGGAGAACGAGATTCCTCGCTCCGCTCAGAATGACAAGGGTTTGATGTGGCTAGAAGCTTAAGAGCTAGAAGCTAATAGCTTGTTTTAGGTGTTCAATTCTTCCTGTGCCTCGCGGCGCGGGGCAGGGAATGGCAATCCGGAGCGGTTCTTACGCAAAGGATGCAGACTAAATAAGGAGGTTCATTGGCTACCATCACCATGAAGGAGTTGCTCGAAGCGGGTGTTCACTTCGGGCATCAGACGAAGCGCTGGAATCCCAAGATGAAGGAATACATCTTCGGAGAGCGCAATGGGATTTACATCATCGATCTGCAGAAGACGCTGAAGATGTTCAAAGAGGCGTCGAAGTTTGTACAGGAGCTGGCGGCCGACGGCAAGATTGTGCTGTTCGTGGGAACCAAGCGCCAGGCGCAGGACGCGATTGCAGAAGAAGCTACCAAGTGCGGCGGCTTCTACATTAACCAGCGCTGGTTGGGTGGGCTGCTGACCAACTGGGTCACGGTGCAGAAGTCGGTAAAGCGGCTGAAAGAACTCGATGAGATGGCCACGGATGGCCGCTACGAGCTGCTGCCGAAAAAAGAAGTGATCAAGCTCGAACGCGAGCGCAAGCACCTGCAGGCCAACTTGGCGGGCATCAAAAATATGAGCCGGTTGCCCGACGCGGTATTTGTGATCGATTCGAACAAAGAACAGATCGCGGTGCGTGAGGCCCGCAAGCTAGGCATTCCCGTAGTTGCGGTGGTCGATACCAATTGCGACCCCAGCGAAGTGGATTACGTGATTCCGGGCAACGACGATGCGCTGCGCGCGATCCGGCTATTTACATCGAAGATTTCGGAGTCGATCGCCGAGGGCGCTCAGTTGATGAGCGACAAGCAAATCGCCGACATGACGGCGGCCACGGAACAGGCGCAGGCTCTGGAAGCGCAGCATGCTGAAGATGCGGCAGCCGCGCTCGAGCTTCACGCCCAGGAGCACGCCGCTGCTTCTGACTTGGCGGACATCGGCGAGGATATCAGCATGGAAGAAGTGCTGGGTCCGGGAACGCATAAGAAGCCGGTGGCGAACGAAGACGCCGAGATTCATAAGGTCGAGAGCCAGACGGTTTAAAGGCTGGCGGCAAGTTTTAGAGTCTGCACAGAAAGAACAAACCGGGCTTTTGAAATCAGACCCGCGCGGGTCGTCCGGCGCGGGTCAAAGTTTGTAAGAGCGAGGTTCCAGTTTCAGGTTTCCAGTTTCGAGTAGCCTGGAATAGGGACACACATTCTTAATACTCGAAACCAGAAACTGGAAGTTAATTTATGAGCACTACTATGGCAAACATTTCAGCTGCACAAGTAAAGGAGCTCCGAGAGAAGACCGGAGCTCCTATGATGGATTGCAAACAAGCCCTGACGGAAGCCAAGGGCGATGCGGACCAGGCGGTCGTGATTTTGAGGAAAAAGGGCGTTTCGGTGGCAGCTAAGAAAGCAACGCGCGTGACCAGCGAAGGCTCGGTTACCAGCTACATTCACGCCGGCGGCAAGATTGGTGTGCTCGTCGAAGTGAACTGCGAGAGCGATTTCGTGGCCCGCACGGATGACTTCAAGGAGCTGGCGCACGATATCGCCATGCACATCGCAGCCAGCGACCCGAAATACGTGCGCAAGGAAGATGTCACGGCAGCAGACTTTGCTCGCGAGAAGGATATCTTTCTGGCGCAAGCGGTCGCTTCGGGCAAGCCGCAGAATATCGCGGAGAAGATGGTCGCAGGAAAGATGGAGAAGTTTTATGAGGAAGTCTGCTTGCTGGAGCAGCCCTTCATCAAGGACCAGACGGTGTCGATCGCGCAGCTTATCGCGGCGAAGATCGGAAAGCTGGGCGAGAACATCAGCGTGCGCCGCTTCGCACGCTTCAAAGTAGGCGAGGCGACCGCTACGGTCGCATTCACGACGCAGAAGCCGGACGAAGGCGGCGACGCTGCCGCCCCCGCAGCGAAGTAAGTGGCGAAGTAAACGAGTTTCCAGTTTCTGGTTTCCGGTGTCCTGAAGTCGTAGTCTGGACAGCAAGAACCCGAAACTGGAAACCGGAAATTCGAAAACCGATGTCGACCCCTGCCTTCAAACGCGTTCTACTCAAGCTTTCCGGTGAGGCCCTGGCTGCGAATCAGGGCTTTGGTGTCGACACCAAGCGCATCCATGAAGTCGCGGCAGAA
>DATEQW010000204.1:0-32232 GCA_035272245.1 Candidatus Sulfotelmatobacter sp.
GAGATCGGCTATGGATAGCAATAAGCCGGCGCAGAACATTCAGGATTCCTTCCTTAACACGGCCCGAAAAGAGAGACTGAGCATCACGATTTATCTGCTGAGCGGAGTAAAGCTGACGGGCCGCATTCGTTCCTTCGACAAGTATTCCGTAGTGTTGGAGGCCAACGGACAAGAGCAACTGATCTTCAAGCACGCCATCTCGACCGTGGTGATGGGCCGTCCGCTGCCGCATAGCACGCACGCCGCCCATTCCGACGGGAAGGCTGTGGCCGGAACCGCAACCGCTTCTGCATCGGCCCCAGCGACCGCGTCGGCGGCGAGCGCTTCCGGTACCGAAGGGTAAGGCGTTTTCGGTTTGCGAAAGGCACATCCCAAGAAGACTCGCGCACGCACGCCCGTTGCCGGACGTATACCTCTCGGCACCGCGCCCGTTCTTCCTGAGGATTCCCAGGAGCGCGCATTCTTGGTCGGCCTCGACGTGCGCACTCGCGCCCGCAGTGGGGCAAAGGTCACGGCGCAAGCGCAGGCCGCGCGCGATGCCGCCACCATTCAGCCCGCTCCGAATGGCAAAGCTGGAATCCCGGCGCATGCCTCGGCAAAGCCCATCACCAATAAGCCAAGCATTCCAGAATTTGACGCGGAAGAATCTCTTGCTGAACTGCGCACGCTGGCGGGAAGCGCTGGCGCGAAAGTTGTCGGCGAAATTCTCCAGCGCCGCGACCGGCCTGACCCCGCGACCTTGATCGGTGCAGGCAAGCTGGAAGAAATTGCCGGCGCGGCCGCTTCCATGAATGCCGACTTGCTCCTTTTCGATCACGATCTCACCGCATCGCAGCAGCGCAACATCGAGAGGATTGTCAAGAGGCGCGTGATCGACCGGACGCAACTCATCCTCGATATCTTTGCCCGTCACGCCCGCACCCGGGAGGGCCAGTTGCAGGTGGAGTTGGCGCAGCTGCAATATCTCTTACCCCGGCTCGCCGGGCGCGGTATCGAAATGTCGCAACTCGGCGGCGGCATCGGCACCCGCGGTCCCGGTGAAACGCAATTGGAAACTGACCGTCGAAAGATTTATCGCCGCGTTCGACATGTCGAGCAGCAACTGGAGAACGTGCGCCGCATCCGTGCCCAGCAACGGCAGCGCCGCGAATCCGCGCCGGTAGCGACCGTCGCGCTGGTGGGCTATACCAACGCTGGAAAGTCCACGCTGTTCAACGCTCTCACGCAAGCCGCGGTCCTCGCCTCGCCGCGGATGTTTGCCACTCTCGATCCCACAATCCGCGCCGTCGTTCTGCCCTCGAAGCGCAAGGTTCTGCTCTCCGACACCGTAGGATTCATCCGCAGCCTTCCGCACACGCTGGTCTCGGCCTTCCGCGCCACGCTCGAGGAAGTACAGCGCGCCTCGCTGATTCTCCATGTTTCTGACGCCAGCAGCCGCCTTTCCACCGAACAAGACGCGCAGGTGGAAATCGTCCTGAAGGAACTCGAAGCGGAAAAGAAGCCTCGCCTGCGCGTCATGAATAAAGTTGATCTGCTGGATGTTGAGGTGGCCGAGAGCCTGGTGCGTGACGCCCATCGCGACGATGCGAATACGGTTTATGTTTCCGCCGCCGAGGGCGTAGGTCTGGAGAAGTTGTTAGCCCGCATCGATGCCCTGATCGACGAAGATCGCGTCAGCCGTGTGCATCTGCGCATTCCACAGAAAGAAGGCAAGACGCTTGCCCTGCTCGAAGCCAAGGCCCGAATTTATTCCCGGGAATACAAAGACGGTGCAGTGGAGTTGGATGCGGAGGCGCCGGAGTCAGTGGTGAGAAGGGTGAGGGAGTGGGCGATCAAGGATGCCCAGTAACTTAAATGGGCCGGCAACCAAGAAGCGGTGACATTCCTTGGCTATCGGCCCATTCGATCCTGAATTGGATCGGAGGTGATACCTCAATGCTAGTCCTCTTTCCCGGGAAGTCAAGCGTTAGTTGCAAGTTTCTGCACGGCGCCAAATGGTTAGGACTTGACAAATAAGAATTCTCCCACCCTGGGACTTCCGCCGCCCCAGGAACTGCCCGAAAACCCAGCCCTTTGCGTTGACATAAACTCCTTCGGACGTTAGACTTAACAGTTTTCATAGCCCTCATTTCCCTGTATAGCGCATTCAATGGATGAAACGCTACGTCAACTAGGCGGATTACTGCTCGGATCCGTACCGACCATAATTCTGCTGGCGCTGCTCTACGCGCTTTATACGACTATCGTCCATAAGCCTTTGCGGCGCGTGCTCGATGAGCGCCGCAGCAAAACCGAAGGCGCAGTCGAGAAATCCAGGGCTGATATCGCCGCTGCTGAAGCGCGCACCACCGAATACGAACAGCGGCTGCGTGAGGCGCGGGCTGTATTATTCCGCGCGCAGGAAGCACGCCGCAAGGCAGCGCAGGACTCGCGTGCCGCCGCCATGCACGAAGCCCGCATCCAGGCCCAGGCGCAGGTGGAGGCCGCGAAGGCCGATATCGAGAAAGATCGCGAAGCAGCCCAGGCCGGGTTGCAGGGCCAGGTTCAAGCTCTGGCCTCAGAAATCATGCGCCGCGTATTACAGCCGGCTGGAGCCGCACGCTGATGTCAACCTGCCCGATGTCGAGGATGATGCTTAAGAAAACGATCCGCCTGAGCTTTGTGGCGTTTTTCGCAGTGATTCTTGTCGGCATAATCGTGCCGCCGTTGCATGCGCAGCAGAATCCTGCGACCGATCCGCAGCAGCACGAGGTCCGGCAGGCACCACCGCAGCGCAGCTTCGGTCAGCAACTGGTGCACGAATCCCGCGAAGTTGCCGGTGAAGAAAAAGACGAAACCGCAGAATTCAAGCAGTCGACCTCGGTGAGCCTCATCGCCAAGTGGACGGGTCTGAGTATGCGCCACGCCTACTGGGTGAGCGTGCTGCTGAATTTTGCCCTGATCGCGGGAGTGATTCTCTGGGCCAGCCGAAAGTATTTGCCGGGATTTTTCAGCGCGCGTACAGCGGCCATCCAGAAGGCTATGCAGGAGGCGCAGAAAGCCAGCGAAGAAGCACGTCGCAAGCTGGCTGAAATCGAATCGCGATTGATGAAGCTGGATGGCGAAATTGGCATGATGCGCGACGCCGCGGAAAAAGAAGCCGCCGCGGAGGAAGCGCGCATTCAGGCCGCCGCCCAGGAAGATAAGCGCAAGATCGTGGAATCGGCGCAGCAGGAAATCGCCGCCGCGGCCAAAGCGGCGCGGCGCGAGCTCACGGCCTATGCCGGGGATTTAGCCGTTGCACTGGCGCAGAAACAGCTACATGTGGATGCTGCCACCGATCAGGCTCTGGTGCGAAATTTTGCCAGCCAGTTGGGCGTATCGTCTTTTTCGGGAGACGGCTCGGGAAAGGACGGGCACTAGCTGATGGCTTCGGTTCCCAGCACATATTCCCGTGCCTTCGCTGACGTCGTCCTCAGCGCGCATCTCGACGTGAATCGAGCACTCGCCGACCTGCGGGCTATCGCCAGTCTGCTGGCCGAGAGTTCAGACCTGCGCCGCGTGTGGGAGAATCCCGCGATTCCCGCCGACCAGAAACGCCGCGTGCTGGACGTGATTGCCGAGCGCGACGGAATTTCCAAGCAGGCAAGAAACTTGGTTGCCGTTCTGATCGATCATCGTCGAATCCATTTTCTCGATCCTGTGATCACTCAATTAGTGAAAGAACTGGACGCCCGGCTGGGTTTCGCCGAAGCCGAGATCATCACCGTCCGCGAATTAGTCGACACGGAGAAGCGCGAGTTCGAGACGCAAGTCGGAAAGCTGACCGGCAAGAAAGTCCGCGCCCATTACGCGCAGGATACGTCCTTACTCGGAGGCGCCGTAGTCCGCCTGGGCAGCACGATCTACGACGGTTCGGTAAAAGGGCAGTTGGAGAGACTGAAAGAAGTGATTAGCTCCTAGCTGCTGGCTTCTATCTCCCAGCCATTTTGTGGCTAGCGGCTAGAAGCTAGTAGCCAGAAGCTGGGTTCAAGAGCTGATTCTATGGCACAGATCAAAGCAGACGAAATAAGCAAACTGATCCGCGAGCAGATCGAGAACTACGAAACGAAGATCTCCGTGGACGAGACCGGCTCCGTCATCACGCTGGGCGACGGCATTGCCCGCGTCTATGGACTCGACAAAGTCATGGCCGGCGAACTTCTTTCCTTCCCGCACGGCGTGGCCGGCATTGCCATGAACTTGGAAGAAGACCAGGTGGGCGTGGTTCTGCTCGGCGAATACACCGAGATTAAAGAGGGCGACGAAGTGAAGCGCACGGGCCGCATCATGAGCGTGCCCGTGGGGGACGCCATGATCGGCCGCGTCGTCGACTCCCTCGGCCGTCCCATCGATGACAAAGGCCCTATCACCTCCGACAAATTCATCGCTCTCGAGCGTCTCGCGCCCGGCGTCATCGACCGCCAGCCCGTGCGCGAGCCCATGGCCACCGGACTCAAGGCCATCGACAGCATGATTCCCATCGGCCGTGGTCAGCGCGAACTGATCATCGGCGACCGCCAGACCGGCAAGACCGCCGTCGCCCTCGACACCATCATCAACAGCAAGGGCAACGAGCTGATCTGCATTTACAACGCGATCGGTCAGAAGCGCTCCTCGATCGCCCAGGTCGTAAAAATTCTGGAAGACGCCGGAGCGATGGAATACACCATCGTCGTCGCGGCATCGGCGTCGGAACCCGCGCCCATGCAGTACATTTCTCCGTACGCCGCGTGCGCTATCGGAGAATACTTCCGCGACACCAAGCGGCACGCCCTCGTCATCTACGACGATCTTTCTAAGCACGCTGCTTCCTATCGCGAAATCTCCCTGCTGCTCCGCCGTCCGCCCGGTCGCGAAGCCTATCCCGGAGACGTCTTCTATCTCCACTCGCGTTTGCTCGAACGTTCGGCCAAGCTCAGCGACAAAAATGGTGGTGGATCGCTCACCGCTCTTCCCGTCATCGAAACTCAGGCCGGGGACGTGTCCGCCTACATTCCGACCAACGTAATTTCCATTACCGACGGCCAGATTTATCTGGAAACCGACTTGTTCAATCAGGGCGTTCGTCCTGCGGTGAACGTAGGTCTGTCCGTGAGCCGCGTCGGCGGCAGCGCGCAGATCAAGGCTATGCGGCAGGTGGCTGGAACGCTCAAGCTGGAACTGGCGCAATACCGCGAACTGGCGGCCTTTGCCTCCTTCGGCAGCGATCTCGACAAAGCCACGCAAGCTCAACTCAATCGCGGCCAGCGTCTGGTCGAACTACTGAAACAGGATCAGTTTTCGCCGCTGCCGTTCTCGAAACAAATCCTGATCATCTTTGCCGGTACCGGAGGCTTTCTCGACGATCTCCCGGTGAATCAAGTCCGCGACTTCGAGAAAGAACTTTACAAATATGTAGAAGCCACCAACTCCGCCCTGCTGCGCACGATTATGGAGAAGAAAATTCTCGATGACGGCCTGAAGGCGCAGCTAACCGATGTCATCAAGCAGGCGAAGCAGCAGTTCGTATCGGAGCGCGAAGCAGTAGCGAAATAAATGATAGTTCTCAGTTCCCAGTTCTCAGTTCTTAGCAAGAACGTAGAGCCGGCTGGTTTTAACTGAGAACTGGCAACTGAGAACTGGTTTCCAATGGCAAACATTCTCGACATTCGGCGCCGTATCCGCAGCGTGGTGAACACGCGGCAGATCACCAAGGCCATGAAGGTGGTCTCGGCGGCCAAGTTGCGTCGTGCGCAGGATCGCACTATGGCGGCGCGTCCCTATGCCCGCATGTTGACGAATGTGCTGAAGTCGCTTGTGTCGCGCGCTGAGATCTATGATCCTGAGACGGGCGAGCCCAAACATCCCTTGCTGGCTCAGCGAGAAGAGAAGAACATTTTGCTGATCGTAGTCACGGGAGACAAGGGCCTGGCTGGCGCATTCAGCGCCAATGTCACCAAAGCTGCCACGCGCTTCCTAGAGTCGAAAGCCGGGAAGAACGTCGACATTGAAGCGATTGGCCGCAAAGGCCGCGACTTCCTGCGCAGGCGCTATCCCGCTGCTCCGGTCCAGACCCGCAGCCTGGCCGAGCCTGAAGAATCGCTGGAAACTCCGCCAGAGATCGCCGAGCGTGCCGGCCCCATACAAATTACCGGAGAACATGTTGGCGTTCTCGGCAAGCTGGAATTTTCCCAGGCACGTTCTTTAGCGGAGAGCGTGATCGGCCGTTATCAGCGCGAAGAGATCGATGCGGTCTACGTCGTATTCAACGAATTCAAATCAGTAATTGCGCAGCGCCTGATCGTGGAACAGATTCTTCCCGTCGAGCAGATCGGCGAACAGACCGTCCGCCTCGCCGAGGAGATGACGGAAGAAGAAAAGAAGAGAGCTAAGGAAGCCGCAATCAGCGCGGGCGTGGGCCTGCGCAGCTCCCAGTCGGCAGGCGAACCGGCGGCATCGCAATTCGGAACCGCCCAGGTGGATTACATTTACGAGCAATCGCCCGAGGAATTATTCCGGGCGTTGTTGCCGAAGTATGTCGCGATCCAGATTTTCCGTGCTCTTCTGGAATCGGTCGCAGCCGAGCACGCCGCGCGTATGACCGCCATGGATTCCGCGACCAGCAACGCCACGGACATGATCGACTCGCTCACGCTCGCCATGAACCGCGCGCGCCAGGCGAAGATCACGAAAGAAATTATCGAGATCGTGAGCGGCGCTGCCGCAATGTAAGAAGAAGCTATTAGCTTCTCGCTTCTAGCTTCTAGCAAAATGAAATTTGTCATTGAGAAATTCGCGGGTTACTCCGCATGCGTGCAGACAGACTGGAACGATTAGCTAAGAGCCAGGAGCTAGCAGCTAGAAGCTGAATTTATGCCACAAAATATCGGACATGTCATCCAAATCGCGGGGCCAGCCGTCGACGTGCAATTTCACGAAGGCCATCTTCCGCCTATTTATCAAGCCGTGAAAGTTGTCAGTGACGGTTTTACCGTGCCCACTCCCGTCAACGTGATTCTCGAGGTGCAGCAGCATCTCGGTGAAGGCCGCGTGCGTTGCATCGCAATGGAAGCCACCGAGGGTATGGTGCGCGGCATGAACGCCATCGATCAAGGCGGCCCGATTTCCGTGCCCGTAGGCCGCGGTACACTGGGCCGCGTGATGAACGTGATCGGCGAGCCCGTCGATCAACTCGGCCCCATCGAGTACAAAGAACGCATGCCGATTCATCGCCTGGCTCCCGCCTTCGACGAGCAAGCCACGACGGCGGAAATGTTCGAAACCGGCGTGAAAGTCGTCGATCTCATCCAACCATTCCTGAAGGGCGGCAAGATCGGCTTGTTTGGCGGCGCCGGCGTCGGCAAGACCGTCGTCATCATGGAACTGATCAACAACGTCGCCAAGCAGCACGGCGGCTACTCTGTGTTCGCCGGCGTCGGCGAACGTACCCGCGAAGGCAACGACCTTTGGCTGGAAATGACGGAGTCCGGCGTAATCAAGCCCGGCAAGCCGGCGGAATCAAAAGCCGCGCTCATCTACGGCCAGATGACGGAGCCTCCCGGCGCCCGCTTGCGCGTTGCGCTGACCGGCCTGACCGTCGCGGAATATTTCCGCGATGCAGAGGGCGCGGACACGCTGCTCTTCATCGACAACATTTTCCGTTTCACCCAAGCCGGCTCGGAAGTGTCGGCGCTGCTCGGCCGCATGCCCAGTGCAGTAGGTTACCAGCCGAACCTGGCAACGGAAATGGGCGAACTGCAGGAGCGCATCACGTCGACCAAGAAGGGTTCGGTCACTTCGGTACAGGCAATCTACGTTCCCGCCGACGATTTGACCGATCCCGCCCCGGCCACAACCTTCGCTCACCTCGACGCAACTACCGTGCTCTCCCGCGCCTTGACTGAGATCGGAATTTATCCCGCCGTTGATCCGCTGGCTTCGACCTCGCGCATTCTCGATCCGCGCATCGTCGGCCAGGAGCATTACGACGTGGCGCAGTCGGTGAAGAGAACGCTTCAGACCTATAAAGATCTGCAGGACATCATTGCGATTCTCGGTATCGACGAGCTCAGCGAAGATCAGAAGCTCACCGTGGCTCGTGCACGAAAAATTCAACGCTTCCTTTCGCAGCCTTTCCACGTGGCTGAGCAGTTCACCGGGGCGGCAGGACGCTACGTCAAGATTGCCGACACCGTGAAAGGCTTCAAGGCCATTGTCGAAGGCAAGTACGACGACATTCCCGAGCAAGCCTTTTACATGAAGGGCCCAATCGAAGAAGTGCTGGAAGCGGCAGAGAAGATGAAAGCAGCAGCGTAAAAGTCAGTGGCCCAGTGATCAGCGTTCAGTCAACGGGTTGGCTGAGAACTGAGAACTGAGAACTGAGAACTGAGAACTGATGGCAGATACTTTCCAACTCGAGATCGTCACGCCCGAAAAGAAAGTTGTCGAGACGACGGCTGCGGAAGTTCAGATCCCCGGCAAGAACGGATATCTGGGCGTCCTGCCCGGACACGCTCCGCTCATCACCGAACTGGCAGTGGGCGAAATCACTTTTCGCGATGGCGGACAGGAGCAGCATCTCGCGGTCGCCTGGGGCTTTGCGGAAGTGCTGCCGGATAAAGTCACGATCCTCGCCGAAACCGCCGAGCGCCCTTCCGAGATCGATGTGGAGCGCGCCCGCAAAGCCAAAGCCCGCGCCGAGCAACGCCTCACCAGCGGCGACACGAATGTGGATGTTGAGCGCGCTCTCAACGCCATGCACAAAGCCGAGACGCGCTTGGACGTGGCAGCGCAGAAACAATAACCATTATCGGTCCCTCCGTTACGGAGCACGCAATGCAGCCTCACCCCATTTTTCAGTACCTCTCTTTGCTTCTGTTTTGTCTCTCCGGGTTTGTAGCAGCTCAACAGACTAAGTCGGCGCCGCCTCCAGCCCGCATCCTCCCCGTGGTTTCTCCCGAGGTGCACTCTGACGGCAGTGTGACGTTCCGCTTCCGCGCGCCCAACGCAAAGGACGTGAAGCTCGACCTCGAAGGCGCCGAGCCGCAAGCGATGCAGAAGGATGACCAAGGCGTCTGGAGCGTGACCACAACTTCTCTTGCTCCTGATTATTACGGTTATTCCTTCGTCGCCGACGGCGTGCGCCTGATCGACCCTTCAAACCCCTTGCTGGTGCCGAACCTCCTGGACACTTCGAGTGCTGCACACGTTCCTGGGCCACCGTCCCTGCTCTGGGAGTTGAACGACGTTCCGCATGGCGAAGTCCATCATCACTTTTACAAGTCGGCGGTCGCAAACGATGAGCGCGATTATTACGTCTACACTCCGCCCGGCTACGAAAGCTCACAGAAGAAGTATCCGGTTCTCTACCTTCTGCACGGCTTCAGCGACGATGCGAGTGGATGGACCGCCGTCGGCCGCGCCAACGTGATTCTCGACAACCTGATCGCCCAGGGCAAGGCTAAGCCAATGATCATCGTGATGCCTTTAGGCTATGGCACCATGGATTTTGTGCGGTTGGGTTGGGACGCGTGGAGCAATACCGAATTGCGTGATGCCAACTTCAGGAAGTTTACCGAAGCTCTCCTCACCGAGGTGATGCCGCAAGTCGAGAAGGAATATCGGATTACCCAGGACCGCAATGCCCGCGCCATTACCGGACTCTCGATGGGTGGCTCGGAATCTCTGCTTACTGGCCTGAACCATCTCGACAAGTTTTCCTGGATCGGCGCCTTCAGCTCCGGCGGTATCCCTGAGGACTTCGCGAAAGATTTTCCTTCGCTCGATGCGAAAGTAAACCAGCAACTTCATCTGCTTTGGATTGCCTGTGGCACCGAGGACCATCTGATTACGATCAATCGCAACCTGCGCGAATGGCTCAAGTCCAAAGGCGTGAAGGCTACACAAATCGAAACGCCGGGGGAGCACACCTGGATGGTCTGGCGGAGGAATCTAGCTGAGTTTGCCCCCTTGCTGTTCCGGTAAAATCTATGCGCTTCTTTTCCCTATTTTTGACGTTTGTTGTGCTCGCTTTGATAGTCGCGAAGGCCGACGCGCAGACACGGTGCTCGAAGAAGCAATACAAGCAAGCTTCTGACAAAGCCGATCAGCTTGGCAGCTGGGACTCGGCACGAGATTTCTACAGACAGTATCGACAGTGCGACGATGGTGGAATTGGTGAAGGAGTGAGTGACGCCGTGACAACGCTATTGGCTAATCATTGGGATGATTTTCCAAAATTGGTGGTAATTAGTACGGCGAATCCTGGGTTTGAGAAGTTCGTGCTACGCCACATCGATGCGACAGTTCCCGTCGAGACTCTGCAGAGCATAAGCAAAAACGCGCGAGGAAGATGCCCACAAAAGGCTGCAGGATTGTGCAAGATGATCGCTGCCGCCGCTTCATCAGCTATCAAAGAGAGCGAAAAGTAACTAAGCATCCAAAGCCGCTATGGCACATTCACCGACTCCCGATCCTCCGACGCGACCCGCTTCACCGCCGCCGTCCTTTCCAATTTATCCCACGCAAATTTCCTGCCTTCCAGCGCGCGCTTCAAAGTCTTGAACAGCACTACCGAAAATACCTGCCGGTAGGCGAAGCGCTGCAGCCAGACCTGGCTCAACAGCCACGGGTCCTCCTTGTCATCAGGCCGGCGTCGTTCGAGGGCGAACGCCAGAGCCGAAGCCAGAAAATCGATGACCAGGAAGGCGAAGAAGAACGCAACCAGCTTGTGAAAACTCGATGGATCGGTGGAGTCCGGATGAAAATGTTTCTGAATGAAATACCAGAGCGCGCCGAAAGCGAACATGATGTCGATCAGCGGCGACACTAGTGGCAGCAGAATCTGGAAAATTACGATGTTCGGCAGCGCGACAAAACCCAACGCCCCTTTTCGCGCGAACACCCCGCTGTGTTTGTAAACCGCCTGCAGAATTCCAAAAGACCAGCGGAAACGCTGGCGCATCAGCCCATTCGCATTGGTCGGAGCCTCGGTGTAGGCCAACGCCAGATCTTCATACTCCACACGGTAGCCGCGGCGCAATAAAGCCATCGTCAGATCGGCATCCTCGGCGACTGTATCAATCTGGTATCCGCCCACCTCGCGCACGGCGGAAACACGCCACGCTCCAATCGCTCCCGGCACCACGCTGACCGCACCTAGCACATCCAACGCGCGGCGCTCGAAGTTCTGGCTGGTGATGTACTCCAGCGCTTGCCAGCGCGTCCACAAATTCACCCGGTTTCCCACCTTGGCGTTGCCCGCGATGGCCCCAACCTTGGGATTGATGAAATGCGGCACCAGGCGCGAAATGGCGTCCCCAGCGATGATCGTATCGGCGTCGATGCCCACGAAAAGCTCCGCATCCCGAATATGCTCGATGCCATAATTGAGCGCTTCCGCCTTGCCGGAATTCGCCTTGGTAAGGATGAGAACCTTTCCAGCTTTTTCTTCCGGAACGAAGGCGGCCCGCGCGACGGCCAGCGTGCGATCTTTGGAGCCGTCGTCTATCACAATCACGCGCAGGTTTGGGTAGTCAGATTTGAGCGCGGCCCGCACCGTTCGCACAATAACTTTTTCTTCGTTATAGGCGGGAATCAGCACTGCAACCTTCGGCTTGTACGAGGCCACTTCCGCCGGCTTGCCAAATATTTTTTCCTGCAGCCGATCGTAGATGGCGAACGTTCCAATAAATAGCAATCGCCCCGTCATGAGCAGATCGCCGAGGAAGAAGATCCACGTGATCGAGACGATGCCGGCTTCGAAGAGCCAGAAGCCCAGCCCATCCAGGCGCGCCGCCCATCGTTCTCCAGTGCTCAACGGGGCCATTACGTCCGCGCGAGTCTTGCCGAACAATTGAAAGACCGGAACAATCGAATAGCCGCGCGCCCGAATGCCATCGATGATCATGGGCAATGCGCGGACTGTCTCGGCGCGATTGCCGCCGCCGTCATGTAGTAACACGATGTTGCCACAGCGAAGGTCGTTCGGCCCGCAAGGCGGCAGGTGTGCCAGCACGTACGAAGAAATCTCCTCGGCTGTGTGCCGCCGCGGCTTGTCACTCCAATCATTGGGATCAATCCGGTTCCCAACGGTGATGTAGCCCATGTCTTGCGCGAACTCGAGCGGCTTCACCTGGTCGGCGGTATCCGGCTCTTCATCAATCGCATACGGCGGCCGCAACAACTTGGCGCGAACGCCCATCAGACTCGCGAATAGCCGCTCGGTAAGATTCAACTCCACCTTCATGTAGGTCGAAGAAATATTGCTGACATCCGGATGCGTGAAGGTGTGATTGCCGATAGTGTGGCCTTCGTTGTAAATCCGTTTGGCGATTCCCGGAAATTTATCTGTCTGGATGCCGATCAGAAAAAATGTGGCTGTCGCGTTTTCGCGCTTGAGCACGTCAAGAATTTTGGGCGTCCATTCCGGATCGGGACCATCATCAAAAGTGAGCACAACTTCGTTAGGACTGTACCCGTAGCGTCCCACGCGAAAAGGTTCTGGCAGGTTCTGGAAATTTTCGTCGGTAATCAGCTTGGTGTTTGCGTCGATGGTAAGGTCGCGAGTGCCATGGGTCGGCCGGTCTTCGATGCGAAGGATTTCACCCTGACCCTCCATATCGACATCCTGTCCGGGAGACACATCTCGCAATTTATCTGCGGCGCCGGGATCGCCGGGAACATCCCACACCCGCCATAAGGACCGGTCCTCGCCGCCCAGTCGCCACAAAGCAAAAGTCTGGATGCCCAGGGTCTGCGCGGCTCGCATGTGGTTCAACGCTGTCACCGCATCCAGGAACCACACATCGTGGCGCAGCCTGCGCTCGTCCAAGTAACTGAAATGCGGATTGAGCGCATCATCATCGAAGGTCACATCTTCATCAGAATCACGCGCTGCCAGCCAGGCTTCCTGCACGCTGACGGAACTGTCATGTACCTCGGGTGGCAGCTTTCCTTTCTTCGGCTTGAGCACCCAGTCATACCCATAGTTGGCGATGGCGCAGATCAGCTTCTCTTTGGGAATCGCGCTGACCGCGAATTTCAGGTTCTCGACGAACCAGTCCTGGGAAGCGACTGGCCCCGATGCAGCCCCAGGATAGTGTTCGTCGTAATTCATGACGACCACTCCGTCCGCAGGCGCGGAAATTGCGGCGTAGTTGAATCCCTTGTTGTGCGGCGGCACGCTCACATACAGCTTCATCCCTCGCGCATGCAGGTCCGACGAAAGCTCGTTTAACAGCGCCACATATCCCGGCTGTCCAGAATCGGGGAAGGCTTCAAAGTCCACCATGACACCGCCAAAGCGGTCTGAGGAAAGAAACATGCCTACCTGTTTGCGAAATAGCGCACGCGCGTCAGGATCATTCAAAAACCCCGTGATGTCTCCCACCCAGTTCGCACCGTCGAAGTTATTAATCATTGGGAAGACTTCCATGTTGGAGGCTTCCGCTTTAACGAACGGCATCACGCGGTCGTCGACCGGGCGCACGGAGTTGTTCTGCACCACATCAAAAAATTTGTTCGTCTGGTCGTCCACCCCCTGCAGGTGCCCGTCCGGGGTGAGCACGTGCAGCCAGTCGGGATACAGCAAGTCAATCTGGCGCGCGAAGTCGCGTAGAGAAGAAAAGCTGGCCGCATCCCAGGGAACATAGAACGCCGCCCGAATGCCTTCTTCCTGATTTAGCTTCACCTCGGATGCCGGTAACTTCGACTTCCGGTGGGAGCGACTGGCCAGCTTTTTCAGACGCTCCCGGCTCTTGTCCTTTTCGTTTTCTTTCAGCGCCTTGAAAGCCCGCTTTTGCGGAGCAAACAGCAAGTCCGGCAAGCGTTCGTCCCGCAGCGTCGTATAGACGAAGAAAATAATGAGCGCGGAGAGTGCCGCGACCAGTACGTCCACCAGTCGTCTCAGACGCTTCCAGCGTGCGCGTTGCGGGTCGTAAAAGACAGGTTCAGCCATGGGTAGCTAAGCGATCATCGTATGCTGCAGGCGGCAGGCGGTCAATTCTTAGGAGAAGTCACAGGGGCAACCCGATAAGCACGATTAATGAATTAAGATGCGCTTTCTCACCGCGAAGTTGACTCCGACGCGCTATATTCTCATCGTGCTGCAACTGCTGCGTAAGGATGCTCGATTCTTTCTGGCAGGGACTTTGGTGGCAGTCGCGCTGCGGCTTGTCTTCGTCCTTCATTTTCCCGGCATTGTCGACGATTCGCGCCTCTACGCCGATATCGCTATGAACTGGCTGCAGTATGGCGTTTACGGCATCACCAATTCCGGCCATGTCGTCCCAACGCTGTCCCGGCTGCCCGGCTATCCGGCGTTTCTGGCAGCAGTTTTCGCCGTTTTCGGATGGAGCAACTTCCGCGCCGTACTGCTGATCCAGATCTTATTCGACCTGGGCTCCTGTTTTCTGGTAGCGGATCTGGCGCGGCGGGTATTCAACGAGCGCGCGGCGAAAGCCGCGTTCATGCTCGCTGCAGCATGCCCGTTCCTCGCCAACTATTCTGCCGCGGCCCTTACCGAAACTCTGGAGATCTTCTTCACCGTGCTGGCGCTGGATCTCGCTTGCATGGGACTCGCGTCCTTCTCGCAGCCAACCAACTCAAAATCAACCGCGCAGTGGACCGGCTGCGGTCTCTCCATCGCAGCCTGCATCCTGTTGCGGCCCGACGGTGGAATTCTGCTGGCTGCGATCGCAGGATTCTTAGTCCTACTTTTTCTGAAGGCAATCCTCGGGCAAAAACCGGAAACGCTCCGCCCGCTTCCGATTCTGCGCGCCGGAATTATCTTGCTCGTCAGCGCTCTCGCGCCGCTGGTCCCCTGGACGCTGCGCAACCTCCACACGCTGCACCGTTTCGAGCCCCTCGCGCCTCGCTACGCCAACGACTCCGATGAACCCGTCATGATGGGATTTAATCGCTGGACCAAGACCTGGATCGTCGACTACGTCTCCGTCGAGGAAATCTATTGGAACGTTCCCGGCTCCGAAATAAACGTGAAGCAACTCCCTCGCCGCGCATTCGATTCGGAGCAGCAGCGCCAGGAAACTGTAAGCCTTTTCGCCAACTACAACCGTGACCATGACGTCTCTCCGGAACTCGATGCGCGCTTTGCTGCCCTCGCGTCAGCGCGAATTCACTCCGCGCCGTTCCGTTATTATTTGTGGCTTTCCGCTCTGCGCATTGCCGACATGTGGTTGCGCCCTCGCACCGAATTGCTGCCTTCCGATCCGCGCTGGTGGGAGTTCAACGACGCACGCGGATGGCTCGCCATCAGCATCATTTTCGGCCTAGTGAATTTCGTCTACGTGGTGGCCGCGCTGGCAGGGTTCCTGCGCGGGCGAGAAGCTCATGGCTTCGGTCTTCTGATCTTTTTCCTCGTGATACGCTCCTTGTTCCTCGGCACTCTGGAAAATCCCGAGCCCCGCTATACGCTCGAATGCTATCCTGTGGTCATAGTCGCGGCCGCCGCCCTTTTCATCGGTAAATCGCATCGCATGCATCGAAACCCCGCATAAACAGGCTTCTAAATCTGGAACATGGTATGTGAAAAGCCGTATTCAAACGTTTTACACCGCCATAACCATTGAAGATTCAGCTTGCACTTTGTGGCCCCGGAGTTGCACAATAGCGCCCCATCAGTCTCCCAGGGTCTCGCGGACATCCCTAATCTCTGGGCAAACACAATCGAAGTGCAACGCCCCCGTGGGTGGAGGAGTTCACAATGCGTTTCGGCTCACGTGTAGTTATCCTCTCGGTTGTCTTCCTCCTCAGTCTTCACAATCTGACGTTCTCTCAGTCCGCAACTTCGTCCCTGCATGGCACCATCTCCGACTCCAAGGGCTTGGTAATCGCAGGTGCTTCGATCACTCTGAGCGGCGCGGAGACAGGTTTTTTGCGCAATACCACCACGGACAGTCAAGGCACTTATCAGTTTCTCGAGGTCCCTCCGGCTAAGTATGTCCTTACCGTCGAGGCGCCGGGCTTTGCCAAAGTGAAACGGGAAAACGTTGTCCTGCAAGTCAGCAGTCCTGCGACGCTGAACCTCGCCCTGCAGGTTCAGGGCAGTTCCGTGGTTGTCGATGTCAGCGGGGAAGCTCCCATGGTTAACACCACAGACGCAACCCTTGGAAATAATTTCACTGCCCGCCAACTAACGGATCTTCCTTCCGAGGGTCGAGACCCAGCCTCCATTCTTAGCCTGCAGCCGGGCGTCGTCTTCATCGGCAATGTGACCACCGATCAGCAGGATAACGATAGCCGCGGTGGCGCTGTAAATGGCGCTCGCAGCGACCAGAGCAACATTACACTCGACGGGTTAGACGATAACGACCAACTGGAAGGCTATGCCTTCCAGGGCGCGATGCGCGCCACGTTGGACTCGCTTCAAGAATTCCGTGTGACCACCAGCAACTACGACGCCGCGTCCGGCCGCTCGTCAGGCGCTCAGATGAATCTGGTGACCAAGAGTGGGACCAATTCCATCCACGGTTCTGTCTACGAATACAATCGGCCCACCTTCGACGTGGCCAACGATTGGTTCAACAAGGCGTCGGAGTTGCAGTCAAATCTGCCAAATGTTCCTCAGCACAAAATCCGCAATACATTTGGCGGGACGATCGGTGGACCCATAAAAAAAGACCGCTTGTTTTTCTTTGCAGCCTTTGAAGGCCAGCGGACTGCCGAGCAGGAACAGATCACAAGGATCGTGCCCACTGCGAGTCTAAGGCAAGGCATTCTTACCTATCTCTGCAATCCCGTCGGCGATTCCGTTTACCCGAATGGCGATCCCAACTGCTTCGCCGGTAATACCGGATATAACGGTGCCAATCAACTCTTCTCTGTCGCCAGCAACCCAACCTACGCGCCGGATTTGGTCGCCACTCTGTACCCGGCAGGCATCACGCCCCTCGATCAAGGATGCGAGGCTAACAACACCTGTCCCGCGACGCCAGGCAATCCTTATGGCGGGGGTCCCAATGGCCTAATCGCCAACATCGGCGGCGCCAACCCCAATGCCCTGTTCATGCACTACCCGTTGCCCAACTGCACAGCTTGCGGCAATGCCGTCAATGGTAGCGGAGATGCTTTGAACTCTGCAGGGTTCACTTTCCCCGGCAATGACCCGATCACGCTCGACACCTACATCATCAAGCTGGATTACAAAATTACCGCCGATGGGAACCAGTCGCTGTTCATACGCGGCAATCTGCAGAATGATCGCGAATCGAAGCCCCCTCAGTTTCCAGGCCTTCCGGCTGACGACTTTGTCACCAATAACAGCAAAGGAATTGCTGGCGGCTACACCTATATCATTCGCAACAACCTGATCAACAATTTCCGCTATGCATTTATCCGCCAAGGGCTGGGGAAGACTGGGCTTAACAATCAGGACTACAATACCCTCCGAGGTCTTGACGATACCCAAGCGCTTAGCCCCACTGACACTCCCACCATTCTTACTAACGTCCCGGTGCACAACTTCATTGATGATGTTTCGTGGACCAAAAACCGCCATACCATTCAGTTCGGCACGAACTGGCGCCTGATTCACAATAACCGTGAGTCGAACGCACAGAATCTTTCGTCAGGTTACGCCAACCTGTATTGGATGAGCCCATCGTTCATCTCAAACCAGGGGGTAAGCTTGGACCCGGGGCTCATGGGCGCCGGCGCCGGGGGATCTTATCCTTCGGTCGATCCGTCCTTCGGCGCGTCTTATGATTTCGCGGCGGCGCAGGTTGCGGGCCTGATGAGCCAGGTGTACACAGTCACCAACCAAGACAAGAACGCCAACCAAATCCCCAACGGAGCACTCGTCCCTCGGCACTTTCACAACTTCGAAGGGGAGATGTACCTACAGGACAAATGGAGTGTGACTCCAAACTTGACGATCACGTACGGCCTCCGCTATTCGCTCCTGCAACCTCCCTATGAAGCCGACGGCAACCAGGTATCGCCTACCGTAAACATGCAACAGTGGTTTGAGAATCGTATCAACAGCATGTACCAGGGGGTAGTGAACCAGCCCTTGCTCAGCTTTGGTCTTTCCGGCCAAGCCAACGGCAAAAAGCCTTATTGGGCCTGGAACTATAACGACGTTGCTCCCCGCTTCGCCGTCGCCTATGCGCCACACGCCGATAGTGGCTTCTGGCGCCGCGTTTTGGGTGACAAGGGCAAGAGTTCGATCCGGGTCGGTTATGGCATGTACTACGACCACTTCGGCGAGGGAGTCGTCAATACATTCGATCGGGAAGGTTCATGGGGTCTTACCACGACCATCAGCAATCCAGCGGGTGTTTTGGGCGTGGATACCACGCCGCGTTTTACCGGCTTGTTGGGCGCGGCCAATCTTCCTCCAAGTCCCGGTGTGCCCAGTCCCCACGGATTCCCCTACACTCCCTCAACCGACCCGAGTACCTACGGCCTAGAGATCGCTTGGGGGATCGACGACAACCTGAAGACGCCTTATTCACATGTGGTGGACTTCTCTCTCACTCGAGAACTGCCGCACAGCTTCGTCATCGAGGCGACATATACCGGACGATTTGCTCGTCATCTCCTGCAGGAAATCGACCTCTCTCAACCGCTCGATCTGGTCGACCCAAAAAGCCACATGGATTACTTTTCTGCAGCCCAGACGTTGGACAGGAATGCGTACGCCGGAACACCCGAAAGCTCCATCGCCAAAATTCCGTTCTGGGAAAATATGTTTCCGCAAGCTGCAGGCTCGGCGAATGTCATCGGTGCCGCCCCTGGGACTCCCGCCAATCCGACGGCTACGCAGAATATCTACGACCTCTACTATTCCAACTTGGGCAACGAGACTCTCTCCTTGGAAGATCTGGACGCGTTCTGTTTCCCCGCTTGCGCCGGAACCGGCTCCAATACGCTCGGCGGCTTTGTCGGACCGAACGGCACGCCATTCTCGTTCTACCAGCCCCAGTTCTCCTCACTCTACGGCTGGCAAAGCCGCGGCAACAGCAACTACAACGGCCTGCAAATCTCTTTGCGCCATGCTATGGCGGCTGGTCTGCAATTCGATTTCAACTACGTTTACTCGAAGTCGATCGATGTCGGATCCAACGCCGAGCGCGTGAACGGATTTGAGTCGAATGGCCTGGCCTTTAACAGCCAGGTGATCAATGCCTTCTCGCCGAATTTGTGGCGTGCGCCTTCGGACTTCGACACCACTCATCAGTTGAACGCGAATTGGGTTTGGGACTTACCTTACGGCCGAAGCCGTCATTGGGGAAGCAGCGCCAGAGGCCTGATGAATGGAATCTTTGGCGGATGGGGTTTGAACGGCATCTATCGCTGGACCAGCGGATTTCCCTTCTCCGTGGAAGCCGGTAATGGATGGTCCACGGATTTCGAACTCGAAGGATCCTCTATTTTGACCGGTCCTAAGCCGAAGACCGGCGTATTTATGGAGGCCAACGGCAGTCCCACCGTCTTCCAAAATCCTGAGCAAACCATCTCCTGTTCCTGCTCACCAGGCAGCGCCAGTGGATTGCAGACATTCCGTCCGACCTACGCCGGCGAAGCCGGGCAGCGCAACAACTTCCGTGGCCCGGGGTACTTCGGAGTCGATGCCGGCCTCTCCAAAATGTGGAACGTGGGTGAACAAAAGGCTGTTAGATTTGCCTGGGAAGTATTCAACATTACCAACTCCGTGCGCTTCGACGCAGCGGGCTCTCTCATAGGACAAACTCTCGTGAATAACACTGGTTTCGGCATTTTCAACACCGAACTAACCTCGCCCCGAGTGATGCAGTACTCGCTCCGCTTCTCGTTCTAGGTTCAAAGGAAACTAAAAAAGGGCGGCCTAGGCCGTCCCTTTTTCTTTTCAATCCCTGGAGATTTTTTCTCGAAAACTCTTACGACAGCGGCGAATCGCTCATGCGGAAGCGTGTGCGCACGTGCTCTGAGATCAACTCGATCGCCGAGCGATTGCTCACCGGGTCGCTTTGCGCCAGGTATCGCATGGCCTCCACCAGCAGCCGCTGCCCGTCAACGTAGCGAGGATCGGACGTACGTTCTCTTTTTGTGGAACGACCCAACTTCGGGGGAACCGGAATCGTGAACACTTTAGCCATGCGTGGACTCAACCCACTACTCTCAAGGCAGTATAGCGCCCGTGTGCATTTTCCTGAAACAACATTCTTGCGCTTCAGATTCAACCACTTAGCCGCGAGGTGACAGAGTTTTCGTCTTGCTCGTGGTTTTCAGGCGAAACACGTCGTTGCCGATCTTGGCATGCAGATTCACCGCCGAGTACTTTGCCAGCCGGTAATCGCCCTGCCCCTGCATGAACTTCTGTTGAATGGAGACGCCGCGGCTCAAGTCGATCCAGAGATACGCCTCGCTAAAATAATTTCGCACCTTCTCGCTCTTCGGAATCAGTTGCAGTTTTGCCGTCGCAATGTTGTCAATCGTTTCTTCGCCCTGAAAAGTTACGTCGAACGACTTCTTCAAATCCTGCCCGCTGCCTCCGAAGCCCAGAACCAGATAGCTCTCGATCTCACTATGGTTCGCACCGGCCGAATACTCAATCACCTGCTCAATCTTCGGCTGGTACACCTGAAGCTTGCCCTCTTTGTAGAGCACGTATTTTCGATCGGGTTCCTTGATGTCGGCCATCATCTCGATTTGCTGGCCCGACCGACGGTAGTAAACCGTGCCTTTCTGCGTGTCGGTTTCATCCACCACTTTCTGATACTGATCCCAAACGAAATCGGCTTGCGCGGTTTGGAAGTGGGCCGCGGTCGCGTCCATGGTTTCGAGGACGCTGTCCACAGTCACCGGCGCCTTATCCTGCGCGGCTGAGGACAAACTCAACACCGCCAGCCAAAGGAAGCCGACGAAGATCATTCCGGTTGCCCTCACTATTGTCGTTTTACCCAGACCCGGTAGCTCTGAACCTTCCCCTTTGAATTTGAAACGGCTTCGTATTTTACGATCGTCACTGCGCCCGAAATCGGCTTGATGATGTGCAACAACTGGTCCCGGATCGCACCGTCGTCGCCAGTCGAGACTGCGGCCGCCGAAATTTCATAAAGCAGCCCCCCTTGCGCGTCGGGCGTGACAACTACGTCCGTGAGATGCGGATCGCGAGGGACAGGTTTATCGTTGAAGTTAATCCAATACGGCGAAGAGAAGATAAACAGAAGAATCAGCGTGACCATGATGTCGTAGTGCAGTGTGCCACGCTCATGCTGCCAGAAAATATAGCTTCGGATTGTAGGCCAGACGCCACTCATCGGTAGAGCCGGCGCGCCTGCCGCGCTCGTGCTGATTTCCACACGTTGCAAGTGTATTGACCGTGTCCTTCCTTGGCAATGATACAAGAATTGCTTGTCATCCCGAGCAAGCGCTTTTTGCGCAGCAGGGATCTGGGCGAGCCGCGCGATCTTCATAGCCTGCCCTGAGAGAGCGAAGCGAACGAAGGGCGCGTTTGGCTCGCTTCCTTACTATCATTGTGCCCCCACGTAAGCAGCTAGAATCTCTTCGCCGTGATCCGCTCCACTCCAATATAGGGCCGCAGCACTTCCGGAATGATCACGCTCCCGTCCGCTTGCTGGTAATTCTCGACAATCGCCACCCAGGTTCGGCCGACGGCCAACCCGCTTCCATTCAACGTGTGCACGAACTCTGTCTTGTTCTTGCCTTCCGGGCGATAGCGGATATTCGCCCGCCGCGCCTGGTAGGACTCAAAATTCGAGCACGATGAAATCTCGCGAAACAACTGCTGTCCCGGCAGCCACACTTCAATGTCATACGTTTTCGCCGAGGATGCACTCATGTCCCCTGTGCACAACGCCATTGTGCGATAGTGCAATCCCAGCTTTTGCAGAACTGTTTCTGCATTCCGCGTCAGCTTCTCATGTTCTTCGTACGAGTTCTCCGGCCGGGAAAACTTTACCAGCTCCACCTTCTGAAATTGATGTTGCCGGATGATGCCCCGTACGTCTTTCCCATACGATCCCGCCTCGCTGCGGAAGCATGGCGAGTACGCCGTGAGCGAAATCGGCAACCGCGCCGCATCCAGAATTTCGTCACGGTAAAGATTCGTGACCGGAACCTCAGCTGTGGAAATCAGCCACAGGTCCTTCTCCCCGTGCGGAACTCGAAACAAGTCGGCGGCAAACTTGGGCAGTTGCCCCGTGCCGTACATAGATTCGGAATTCACCAGATAAGGTGGCAGAACTTCGGTATACCCGTGCTCGCGCGTGTGCAGATCGAGCATGAAGTTCGCCAATGCCCGTTCCAGCTTCGCTCCCAGATCCCAGTACACGGCAAACCGCGCGCCCGTGAGCTTGACGGCGCGTTCCAGGTCGAGCACCCCAAGTTCCGCTCCCAAATCCCAATGCGGCTTGGGCGTGAAGTCAAACTTCGGAGGCGTTCCCCAGCGGCGAACTTCCACATTCTCTTCCGCGCTATGCCCCACCGGTACGCTTTCGTGCGGCACATTGGGAATCCCGGAGAGAATCTCCTGCAGCCGCGCGTCGAAGTCGGCAGCTATTTTCTCTCGTGCCTGGATCTGCTCCCTCAGATCTTTCGTCTCGGCGATCGCCGCCCCGGCGTCCTGCCCCGCTTTTTTCAGCTTGGCGATATCCTCGGAAGCCTTGTTGCGTTGCGCCTTCAGGGTTTCCGCTTCGGTGATGGCCTGCCGGCGCCGTGTATCGACGTCACGGAAATCCTTCAGCACCGCAGCCGGATCCGCGCCGCGTTGCCGCAGCATCTCTTCCACCCGGGGCAGATTGTCGCGTACGAAATTCAGATCAAGCATGGGAATCCATTACTTTATCGGAAACACGATAGAAAATGCACCTTGCCCGAGCCGTCGGGCTAACCTTGAGCAGTCCCGGTAGTGGGCCAGCGCCCATAAACGCTTATCTCACGCAGCAATAGAATTCCGAGGAACAAGAGCGCCCAAACCTGATGCGGCATCACGAAGCCATCCCACCACCAATGACGCGTCAACCCCGCCGGGATGCGCCCGCCAACTTCCATCGTTTCCAGCAGCGTCCCTCCTGGAATCAGGAACGGAAACATCAATAACAATGAAACCACGGCAAACCTGCGCGCTCTTCGAAAAGAAATCAACGCCCAGCACAATGGCAGCACCAGCATCGTCGCGTCGTAGAACCGGTGATAAACCGGCAGCAGACTGATAACGGCAATCGCGCTCAAGTCCAGCAATTCGCCATCGTCGCGAGATTTTCTCCGGGCCACGCTGACGATCCATACCACAAGCAAGATCGCTCCCATCGCCATCGCCATAGCATTCGTTACCCGAACACCGCCAAGAATCGGATACAAAGCTACTTGCAAATTAATCAGCCCAAACCTTGTAGGGTTGATTGGGGTGAAATTCCCCAGCACACCGGTTTCCAGCAGAATCTGATTGTCACTCAGATAGTTCGCGAGCCAGGGAGTATGCCCAAACTGCAGCCGCAGTAAGCCAAACGCCGTGCCACACGCGAGCAGTCCCGCCGCAATCCCGCAGATTCGCCACCGCCGCCGCAAGAGATAATAAAAAAGAAAGCAGAGCCCGATTTGCGGTTTCATGCCAGCGGCTACCGCGAGCAAGAGTCCGGCCGCAATCTCGTGACGCTGCCGCGCTGCCCAAATCGCGATAACACTCATCTCCACCGCAACCAGCGTGACATTGCCGGTCACAATCGCGGTATGAAAAGGAGCGAGCGCTAACGTGCCTCCCACCAGCAAAATCGTAGCCGGCCAATAAACATCACCAGAGAATCCCGCCAGCTTCACTAGCGCCCGCAGCATGATTGCGAACAAGATCAGGTTCATCGCGAACCAAAGCGCATACGCTAGATTCCAAGGCAGCAAACTGAAGGGAGCGATCAGCACCAGCGCGGTGATCGGATAGGCGGTCGGTATCCCTCGATTCGCGACCAGCGAGCCGTTCGCCACTTCCTTCGGCAGAAAAAAAAGGTGCGAAGCCGTCGCCGGCCATAGACGCAGCAGAACCTGCGGGCTGTACGGGTCGAGACCATGTACGAATGCGTCCGCCTGCACGTATGGCGAAAGAAAATCGTTAAACCCGGTTGCAGTCTGAAGGGCTCGGACGGGGCCCCGGATCACAAACTCGGTGCCTGCCAGGAGAAGTAAAGCCAGGCATACCACCGTCCACTTGTCGCCCAGTTGTTGAACGTGCGCACGGTTGGCGACGCGAAAAGATTGCATGTCTCGATTCAGACCGACGTAGTGGGTCTCCGGAGCAGCACTTGGGTGGCGAAGGGAGCAGAAGCCGTATTCGCGGCCGGCGCGTTGGTTCCTTCCCGGGTAGCTAGGTCTACCAGCAAAAAGGCCGAGACCCAGAAGAACACGCAAACATACGATCCCGCCGCAAACAGCCAGTCTTCAAATCCCGCATGGATCAAACCTGCCACTGTGATCAGCGCGAACGGAACCGCGTAATGCGATGGGCTTCCCGTTTTTCGAATCCAGGCCAACACTCGCATCGTTGATCGCACCACCAGAATCAACAGAACTATAAACGGCAAAATACCCAACATCCCCATGTATTCGGCCATCGCCATATAACTGCTGCCATGCTCGCGATTGGATCCTTCCACCGTGTAGATGGACGACCCCGCAACATCAGGCCGTTCGTTCCCCAGGTCACTGGTTCCGAATCCGGTGCCGAACCACGGATGCTGTTTGACTGCGGAAATGGTCTCATCCCATGGCCCTTGCCGTGATCCGAGAACGCCCGAGTGCGTTTGCCCTTCTTTGTAAAGGAATTTTCCCGTCAGCGAACCCGCCAACTCGCTCATGTGAGCAGGATTGGCGACAGCCATGATTTCAAGCAACAAAGCCCCGGCAAAGGCTGCCTTTATGAGCAAGCCTGGGCGGCGCAGGCCAAGCGTGAGTCCGATAGTGATTGCGGCATCCGCAACAATAGCTGCCCGGCATACCGTAACGTAGAGCAGGATCGCGCACAGCGCCAACGCAGTGTAACGGCGTTGCACCTCCGCTCGCTCCTGAGCAACCAGTGCGGCCCAAAGCAGAACCGGCGTAGCGATGACTCCGATGAACGCGCCCAGGTTGTTTGGGTTCCCGAATAAGTTGTAGCCCACAAAATAGGCTGCAGCCGTCGCAAAAACCAGAATCTCGCACGCTCGCACCAGTCCGCGAACGAAGGCCTGCTCCCGCCCCACCAATGCCACCCGCCCACCCGTCGCCGCATACAAAAATAGCAAGAACAGGCTTGCTACCTTAAGCAGCCCGGTCTGGCTTGAGGATGAAGCGCTTGCCGACGCGAGTGCCGAAAACACGCAGAATAATGCGACCAGGTGGAAGGATCCAAAATGCCGTGCGCGATTGGTTCTTAACCAGAGGTTGAAGCCCACCAGCGCGCCCACGGCCAGAAAAAGCCAACGAACGGTAAAACTTTCTCCTGCACCTGGCAGCCCCGTCGCTGCCAGCAAAAAGCATCCCATCGTCGCTGGGAAGAACACTTTTTCGAATCGCCAGAGGCAGGCCAGAACAATTTCGAGCAATAGAAACGCGCCCAGGTAAGTTGCATTGGCAAACGTTCCCGGCCGCCGCTCCAATTGAATGAAAAGGAAGCCGGCCCCAACCACTCCCAGCGCGAAAAAAATAAGAATTCGCAGTTGAAATTTCATCGCAATCGGAAACCCATTGTAACGCTAGAAATGCGTCTTGCCGCTCAAATGTCCGCGGCGAATCATTGGTGATTCCAGGTAACGCCAAAACCTTTGCCACCAGGGCTAGGTTCATCAACGTTGCCCGAAGCCGCTGCGCCGGAGAGTTAGCGCTTGGTGCCGGGAGGGGGAGTCGAACCCCCAAGGTACTAAGTACCGGCGGATTTTGAGTCCGCTGCGTCTGCCAGTTCCGCCATCCCGGCGCGATACATCTACTGAAGAGAACACTAGCTTAATCGACGCTTCCCGCCATTGCAACCGCGGCGGCGGCCCGCCCCACGGCCGACAGAAATTATACAAACTGGAGTCGGCCGGCCTCTTGAATCTGTGGAAAAACAGATTCTTATTGGAGCCTGCAGTTGCAATCGCCGCGCGAATTGACTGTTCGGGCGTGCGCGAACATACTGTTATTCGACAGCAACCCAAGTAGTCCCTGCGGCCTCCAAACTCATCATGCCTCGCGCTTCACCTGCGTTACCCCGTATGACTCAGAATTGGCGCCAGGAAAGCCGCGGGAGTTTCCGGAAGATTGTCATCCTCACCGGGATTGTTGGGGCTGCGGCAATCTGTGCGATTGTTGTGGGATTGATCTATTGGTGGCCCTTCGCACAAATCCGTGTGATCCAGGACCTGCGCGAGGCCAGCGACAGCCAGGTGCAAATCCGCGCTTTTCATCAGACATATTTCCCCGCTCCAGGTTGCATCTTGGAAGGTGTCGTCTTCAGGCGCGGCTCTGCCGACGTAAAGCCCCTTATCACCATCGAGAAGCTGACGATTCTCGGCTCCTACCCCGGTCTGCTTGCCCAGAGGGTGAGCCGGTTGACAGCCGAGGGACTGCGCATATCTATTCCGCCCTTCGGCACCGCGGAACCGTTTCACACCACCCCTTCAAAAATTACCGTTGACGAAATCGTCGCCAATGGCTCCGCCATCGAGTTTGCTCTGCGGGATCCCGCCAAACAGTCTCTGCGCTTCGACATTCACGAAGCGCTTCTGCGCGAGGTGGGGTGGAAGGGTCCTCTGACGTACCAGGTGAAAGTCCACAATCCCGAACCGCCAGGCGAAGTGACAGCCAGAGGAAAGTTCGGAGTCTGGAATCGGAACGATCCCGGAGAGACACCGATTTCCGGAAATTATAACTTTGACCAGGCCGATCTAAGCGTATACGAGGGCATCGCCGGCAAGGTGTCTTCTACGGGAAAGTTTTCCGGCAAACTGGCTCACATCGACATCTCCGGCGTCACCGACACGCCTGACTTTGAAGTGAAATCAGGCGGCCACCCCGTGCGCTTGACAACGGAATTTAGCGCCTACGTGGATGCAATCCATGGAGACACCTTCCTGAAACGTGTGCAAGCCGATTTTCTGAAGACTCGCGTCGTGGCGCAGGGCAGCGTTGCTGGCTCGTCCAGTGGAACCGGAAAAACCGCGCTGATCGACCTGAGTGCGAGCAACGCCCGTATCGAGGATTTTCTGCGACTGTTTGTAACCGCCGATCGTCCTCCCATGTCGGGCAGCGTGACCTTGCAGAGCCGGCTCGAAATTCCTCCCGGCGATCAGGACTTTCTCAAGAAGGTTAAGTTGCAAGGCGGCTTCGGCGTAGCAGGCGGAACTTTTTCGGACCCTTCCACTCAACAGGGGGTGGACAAGCTTAGCGCCGGCGCACGAGGAGAAAAGAATCAGGACGACCCTGAAACGGCGCTCACCGGTCTAAAAGGACAAGTCAACCTCCTGGCGGGAACGGCAAGATTATCCGATCTTTCCTTCGGCGTTCCCGGCGCAGCGGCCCGTTTGCACGGAACCTACAATCTGATTAATTACAAAATTGACTTGCGCGGCCAGATGCGCGTTGACACTGAAATCTCCAAGACCACCAGCGGCTCAAAGGCGGTCCTGCTGAAAATGATGAATCCATTCTTCAAGAAAACCAGAAAGGGAGAAGTTGTTCCGGTGCGGATCTCCGGAACCTACGCGCATCCCATATTCGGCCTCGATTTTGATGATAAGCGTGTGAAGACTTGGTCATCGCATTAATGCATGTCAATCCAGGCCGCGCTCCTGCTTGAGCAGTGTGCCCTCCCGACCTATCGTAGCGACTCGGCGCCTTTTCCATGCCGGAAGCATTGCACGATGTGGTCGTCTACCATTCCCTTCGCCTGCATGAACGCGTAGCAGATAGTCGATCCCACAAAATTGAAGCCGCGCTTCTTCAGATCCTTGCTCATTGCGTCCGACTCCGCTGTGCGGGCAGGAACTGGGTTTCTGGCATTCCGCAGATTCACTTTCGGATGCCCGTTCACGAATTGCCACACATAGCGGTCGAAGCTACCGAATTCCTCCTGCACCCGTAGCAATGCGCGGGCATTCTGCACGGCGGAGGCGATCTTCAACCGGTTGCGCACGATCCCCGGGTTCCGCAGTAGCTGAGCCATCTTCCGGCGATCGTACCCCGCCACGCGCCGCGCATCAAAACCGTCAAAGGCGGCGCGATAGTTTTCGCGTTTGTTGAGAATTGTTTCCCAGCTCAGCCCGGCCTGCGCACCCTCCAGAATAAGAAACTCAAAAAGCTTGTTGTCCTTGTGCAGGGGCACGCCCCACTCCTCATCGTGGTAACGGATCATTAATTCGCTTCGCGCCCACGCGCAACGCACCAGCGGTTGGCCGGTCTTCGGCTTTCGCGTCATAGATCTTGGATGAACCCACGGCTGGAAAAGCCGCAGGCGGCTGGTGTTGTCGTTCGCGACTCGGACCGTCCGGACCTTCACGTGGTCGTGGTTTACTCCAGCGACTTCGGATCCGATTTGTCCTTCGGCGATTTTTGATTCAGCAGCGATACCAGTTCCCGCGCGCAAGCCGGAACCGCCACCTTATGCTCGACGATAATTTCCTTCGCGCTCAGCTTTCTCCCATACAATTTTTCGTTGGCGCTGCCATCCGAGCGCAAGGTAGAACCTTCCAGCGAGATTCCCGCAAACAATCCCTTGTTTCGCGAGTAGGAAAGAATCTCCGCATTCATCACGATATCGGTCGCACCTTCCGCCGTGCGCCCTTTCGGACCCGCAGCCGCCGAGGCATCCGCTCCCAGCTTTACTTTGCTCGATAGCAGTGAGCGCGCACCCTTGGGATTCATCACCAGCAAAACAAAATCGGTCGCCTGCCCACCCAGCTGGAATCCGATGCTCACCCCTTCCAGCGCATACAGCGAAGGAGGTCCCCAGGGCCCGCCGTAGTGCGCGCCGCTGCGACACACCATCACCCCTCGGCCGTAGCTGCCTCCCACTCCGAACGCACCCTTCTTCACCGAGGGCAGAATCACCACGCACTCCGCCTTATCCAGCAGGTCCTGCGGAATGTCGTCCGGGATGTCCAAAATCTCCTTCAGTACCTGCCCGGAATCTTTCACTCGCTCCTCTTCCCTCACGTCCGAGGCGAACCCAAGAGTTACGAACGTGCACAGAGTAACGAATAGTACCGCCATCTTGCCTATGTTCTTTCCTATCAGCTTCATCGCCACCGGCTCCCCCTCGGAATTCTCTTCGTTCCATTGCACTGGATACGACCAACCATCTTAACCCGTTGACCGAGAGAAACGGGCTACTTGCAGCCCCCACCCCTATGACCAAATGGGTGCTCCTTTTGTAACTTGGCACTTCATTGGCCCCCCTTCTACAGTCGATGGATAGCATAGACAGATGGCGCCCGTCCTTCGGCATTATGCGTGCATCTAATGAATGAGAAGTACATTTTGGCTGTGGGTGGAGTGAAAATTTTGGACTTTCTGAGCATGAAGTACACGCCGTCTGCCGGCCGGATTCTGGTGCTGCTGGCTGCATTGACGGTCGTTTGCCCGGCTTCCGCTCAGTCCGATCCCTACGCCGCTTCTTCGTATGCCAGCGGCGCGGCCGCTTCCGCCGCATATGGCAACCCGTCCACTTCCGATTCCGACGATCCGCAGGCCGGCGCGATGCTCACCATCCGCACCCGCGTGGACGAAGTGAACGTATTGTTCATCGCCACCGATAAGCACGGCAAGTTCGTTCGCGATCTGAGCCAGAAAGATTTTTCTATTCTCGACGATCACAAGCCGCCACAATCGATTCTGAATTTTCGCCGTGAAACCGATCTGCCGCTTCACCTGGGCCTGCTCGTCGACGTCAGCGGCTCCGTTCACAGCCGTTTTCAATTTGAACAGGATGCGGCCATCAGCTTCCTGCAGCACTCCATTCGCGCCGGCTTCGACAAAGCTTTCGTCGTCGGCTTCAACAAACAGAGTGACATGACGCAGGATTTCACCGACAACGTGCAACTGCTTTCCGATGGCGTCCACCGGCTGCAGGATGGTGGAGGCACGGCGATTTACGATGCCATCTATCGCGCCTGCAAAGAAAAATTCCTGAAAGACCGTCCCGATCACCCCACGCGCAAGGCCATCGTCATCGTGAGCGACGGCGAAGATAATCAGAGCGAATACTCACGCGCGCAAGCCATTGAAATGGCGCAGCGTGCCGAAGTCATTATTTATGCCATCTCCACCGACGATAGCGGCCTCGTCCTTCGCGGCGACAAGGTCCTCGAGCAGCTCTCCGAAGCCACCGGTGGCCGCGCCTTCTTTCCTTTCAAGATGAAGGACATCACGCACTCCTTCGCCGCCATTGAAGACGAGCTCCGCAGCCAGTACGTCGTCTCCTACAAGCCCGCGGACTTCGATGCTGACGGCCGTTATCGCTCCATCGAAATCTCCGCCCTCAAGAAAGACCTGCAAGTCCGCGCCCGCAAAGGCTACTTCGCTCCCCAGCAGTAACTGTCCGAAGAAGAAGAATCTTCACCACAGAGACACAGAGAGAATCCCCATCGCTTCCGTTTTCCTTTTGTTGTTCTCCGTGTCCCTGTGCCTCCGTGGTGAACAGCTTTCCTCCCCTGCTTCGTCGCAGCACGCGTGAATCTCAATCCCACCCTCACTTCGACCCTAGCACGCGTCCAGCAGCAAATCCCACGCCTCCCGATACTTCCCGTATTTCTCGTTCCTGCGGCCCCGGCGTGAAAAGCACATTCGGCCGGATGGCATGAAGATCGCGATTCCACCCATTGAGGAGTTTTGAGTGTATCGCCGGATTACAGCAGTTATCGTCCTGCGCTCTTTGGTATCCTGAGTCGACAAATCGATAGAACCATCAACCTCCCGAATGAAATTTTGGCGCGAGAACTTCTTTCAGACGCTCAAGGATGTCGCCGCCGATGCTGCGACCGTCCCAGAGTGGGCAGACTACGGTGCTTTCTGCACAGAGTACGAACGCGGATTACGCCAGGAAGCATTTACTACCCTTGAACGCTTCATTAGCTCGTTTGAGCATGCTCCCTTTGCGGAGCGTCGGCGTTTTGTCAGTTGGCTATTGCTTCGAGCGGATGGACGAGATGGGCGACACATGCTAGTTCCGCATCCGCTCCAACTTCGCATTGTCGAACCGACCCTCCTAGAGTGGACGGTGGTCGAGCCGGGATGTTCCGAACCACATCGATGGCTAGGAGGATACGACCATCTGAGGCGTGCTATCGAGCTTCAACCGGACGATGAACTGGCGCGAAAGAAATTGGTGGCATCTATTCTCGGGCGCGTAACTTTTGCAGCACATGAGTTGCCGACTGGCTATCTGGGTGTTGCACGCGAGGATTTGGCAAGCCTCATGGAAGCAGAAGGTCTGTTAGCAGGATTGTCGAGCGACGATGAGCGCCAAAAACTTGCTGCGGAGATTGTGGAACAGCGCGAGGTGATTCAGCAATACTTGCGCAAGAAGCAGCAGGGTTGAGCACCGTTGGCGAAACATCCCGATTCCACTCACAATGCCTTCCCGACGCAGGAAACGGAATATCCCGACCAACCCCGGTTTGCACCCGCGCCCTCCCTGTGCTACCGTCCCATTGATTTTCGGAATAAGATTTCGAGATTAAGCCTTCACCACTCACTAGGAGACGCTCATGTTCGGCATCATCTTTCTCGTAATCCTGGTCGTCATCGCTGTCGTTCTCATCGGGATGTACAACAGCCTGGTACAGCTGCGCGTGCGTTGCGACTCTGCCTGGTCCGACATCGACGTACAACTCAAGCGCCGTCACGATCTCATCCCCAATTTAGTTGAGACCGTCAAAGGGTACGCGGCGCACGAAAAAGGCACCTTCGAAAACATTGCCAAGTTTCGCTCCCAAGCCATGCAGGCCACCACGCCCGAAGGCAAGGCCATCGCGGAGAATCAATTGACCGGCGCGCTGAAGAGCCTGTTCGCCGTGGCCGAGAATTATCCCGAGCTGAAGGCTTCGGAAGAGTTCACTCAACTGCAGGGATCGTTGAGCCAGACCGAAGACTCGATCCAGAACTCGCGCCGCTATTACAACGCGGTGGTGCGCGACCTGAACACGAAGATCCAGGTTTTTCCAACCAACATCCTTGCCAACATGTTCGGCTTCCAGGCGCGCCAGTTCTTCGAGACCACCGACGCCGACCGCGAGCCGGTTGCCGTGAAGTTCTGATCCCATGATC
>DATEQW010000205.1:0-4855 GCA_035272245.1 Candidatus Sulfotelmatobacter sp.
TACCCGCAGGCCGCGCCAGCGCAGGGTCGAGATTGGGATGTGAGTGTGTGGGTGGCGGGGGAAACCGGGGAAGAACTCACCAACAGCTTTTCGGAGGCGCAGATTCTGACGGCAGGAGTGACTGCCGGAAGGATTCTTACCGATGAAGTCGGCCACGGCTGGAGGCGAGGGCGGTTCGAATACGCATTTGACGTGATTCCCGTCTTCCGGCAGTTTCGGCCGCAGTATCTGTATGGGGGTGGGTTTGAGCCTGTCATTTTGCGGTGGAATTCGAGTTTGCATGCGGGACGCGTTGCTCCTTACATCGAACTAGCGGGGGGCGGGCTACGGACGAACGCAAATCTCCCGGCAGGAAATACTTCGGACTTTAATTTTACGGCGCGTGGCGGCGGCGGATTTCAGGTCTTCCGGTCACCGCGGAATTCAATCGATGTTGGCGTTCGCTGGTCGCACATCTCCAACGCGAATCTGGGAGTAAATAATCAGGAGTTCAACGGAGTCCAGGTGAGCCTGGGGTATCACTGGTTCCGATAAGCCGGGTGCAGCGGCGAGCAAGAGTGTCCCCCCGCACGAACAAGTCAGCGGTAACCCTTCTTCTTCCAGACCTCCCAGTCCGAGCGCACGGCGTCGAGCATGACCTCGGCGGCCTGGTGCAGCCACCTCTTTTCCTGTTTATCGAGATGACGGAGGATCGCTTTGCGCGCGGATGGCGTGCCGAGATGGATGTTGGCGGTTTCCCATCCCATGGCGTGAAGCAGGCGAAGTTCAGTGTCGGAGCCGAGCAAGGAAGCCAGTTCGATGCGGGAGCAGAGCGGACCGAGGCGGCGAACGATCCAGCGGCCGCGCAACTGGACGAAAGGATCGGGACAGCGGACGGCACGGTTGATGATGGTCTGGTAAAGAATTTCGGCGGGGCCTCTCTGCTCGTGAGCCGCGAGGCTTTCGGCCCAGCAGGTGGAAGACTGCACGAGCGCCTTCGCTTCGCGCGCGATGCGGCCACCGTGCCAATCGGCGATCGCGACATAGCGGGCATGGCCGAGGCTGCCGAGTCCGGCGACGCGGTGGGCGAGGCGGTACGGAATGCCGGGCGTGGGCATGAGATGTTCGATGGCATCGACGGCGCTGACGGGGGCTTCGGTTTTGAGAGTAGGGAGCGCATCCATTTTTTGCCAGAAACGGACGGGATCACGGAGTTCGCCCTCGGCGATGAGGCGCAGCCATTGATGCTGCTCGCCGAGCACAAACGGGCGACCTTGTTCGCGCAGGCTTTCGCGATAACCTTCGAGCAAGGTGCCGCAGATATCTTCGCGTTTAAGGGGAAGACTTCCGGCTTCGACGGCGAGATGGGCGCTGACGGCAAGACGAACCAAATCGATGGTGTAAGCCATGGGCCAGGCTTCGTCGAAATCGTTGACGCCCCAGATGAGGCGGCCTTCGATATCACGCCACGTACCAAAATTTTCTACGTGGAGATCGCCGACGGCGAGGACGTGCGGAGCTTTGGCGAGATCGGGGCAGATCTGGGACCAGAGCTGCGCCCAGCGGTAGTAAGTGGCGCGAAAGAAGGGGAAAAGCTCCGCCTTCATGCGGGCATGTTTGAGGCGGAGGTCTTTCTCATCGATACGAGTGCGCAGGGCCAGCCATGCTTCAAAATTGCGCGTGGCTTTGACGACGTTCATGCGGGCAACGATAGCGATGGGAAGAAGGAGAAGTCAAATGAGGAGAAAACCTTTTCACCACAGAGACACATTGCCGCAGAGAAAATCGGGGGAAACAATCAACTATAAAAGGATTTTCTCTGTGACTCTGTGGTCAAGATTTTTTGCCGCAATGGAGAAAAGGCGCCGGGCGTGGAATCGACTCTACACGGTGTCGATCCCACGTCCAGCGCAGGTTTCGAGCCCCAAGGAGGACAGGAGGGGTTTAATTCTTGAAATGAGCAGCGTTGGTTTCGACGAATTGCTTCTTGTCGTCGGGAATGTCGTCGGCGGCAAGAATCGAATCCGAGGTGCAGGCCGGAACGCAGGCGCCGCAGTCAATGCACTCTGCCGGATCGACAAAAAGCTGCTTTGCTTCTTCAAACCCGGGCTCATCCTGCTTGGGATGGATGCAGTCGGTGGGGCAGACGTCGACGCAGAGGGAATCCTTGATGCAGGAATCGGTAATTACATAGGCCATGATGAATCTCTCCGAAAGAAAGTGGTAACCAAAGCTCGATTGCAAGTGTAGAGGGGGGAGCTGGGCCGGGCCGTGATGCTCATCACAGTCCGGTGTGCGCAAGAGCAAAAAAGACAAGAAGAGGCGCGTGACCAAAGTCTGCCGAGTTGATGACGATCACGCAGAGGCGTGACGGCGGTCACGGACATGAAAAAATCACAATGGCAGAATGCTGACATTGAACTAGGCCTTCTAGTTGAGATCGCCCGGCCCTAACCCACAGAACCCCACAGAGCCGTTACCCCAGACGGCAGGGGCCGGGCGCCTTAAATCCAAAGACATTAGAGATGAGTGACGTGGCCCTCCCCTGTCTTCCCTCTTTCGTGTCGTCGTTTCGTTCCGTTTTTCCACTCCGCGAATCTTGGTTCGACACCCCCTCTTGAAGAGGTTTGGGCGACGTGTTCATCCTGACACACTGTTGCCCGCGAGCCACCCTTCTCGCCTAATGGTCCTCCGTTAACTCGTTTGCATTCAGTGACATGAAGTTTGGTTTCCGTCCTGCCCTGTATCTATCTGCGAGGGGATGGGCCATGAATCGGAGAAGCACAGGGACAAGCAGACAGACAGCGAAATGGATGACTGCCGTTCTTTTTCTGGGCACAGTAGTTCCCTCTTTGGCCCAGAGTTTTCCGCATGCAGCGCGTGCGCGGCGCTTCGTTCTGGTGAGCATTCCGGACCGCAAGCTGGCGGTGCTGGAGAACGGGAAAGTGCTGGCTTACTTCCCGGTTGCGGTGGGCGCGACGGTGAGTCCGAGCCCGACGGGCGAGTTTGTAATCGTGAGCCGGGTGGCCAATCCAACTTATTACCACGAAGGCCAGTTGATGGCAGCTGGCAAGGACAATCCGGTGGGCACGCGCTGGATGGGGTTGAACGTGAAGGGATACGGGATACACGGAACGAATGCGCCGAAGTCGGTCGGACATGCGACATCGCATGGATGCATCCGGCTGAGGAATCGCGACGTAGAGAAGCTCTACGCCATGCTGCGTGTAGGCGACGCTGTTGAGATTCGCAGTGAACGGGATGAGGAGATTGTGCAGGTGTTCGGGAACACGGTAGATGTGGCCACGGCACGCGTGACCAGCGGAAGCGTCGGGCAGTAGTAGAGCGAGTACCTAGTCCCGAGTACCTGGTAGCGAGTACCGAGTTTTGTGTTCGAAGTGTGTTCGAAATCTGAGCAGGGGTGTTAAGGAGGAATTATGCAGATGGTGATCACATTCATGGCGGTGGTGGGGGGCATGATTTTTTCGTTGGCAGTTGCTTTGCTGGCGGAGGAGCTGATTTTCGGGCAAGTGTTCCGTGTGTTTTTTGTCCGGCAGACGGTACCGGTGAAATCAGGACAGAAGCGCTAAGGCGCAAGGAGAACGACGATGCTGGCGTTGAAGTATCTGCTGATCACGTGCGGCCTGGGAATGATTTTCGCGGCCGTGTGCATCCTCACCTACGATCTGTATCGCGAAATGTTGTACCGGCGGGCGCTGGAAACGCCGGGAGGGGCTGTGAGCGCGGCGCCGGTGGTAGTGCGCTGGCGGACTTCGCTGGCGCTGGCGATGCTGGCATGGGGCCCGCTGCTGGTGGCCTTCAGCATTGTGGTGGTGCCCAGCGGAATGGCCGGGGTGCGAGTGAGCGAGATGAACGGAACAGTGCCGGGAACACTTTATCCTGGAGCGCACATGGTAACGCCGTTCGTGGAAGACGTGGCGCTGTTCGATACGCGCGATCAGATTTTTACTACCGGCTTGTCGGAAGACGGAAAGAGCACGGCAGCGAATGTCTCCGCGAAGAATCAACTTCTCGATGTGCAGGCGAAAGAAGGTTTGACGTTGGGACTGGCGATCACGGTGCGATATAGGCTGGATGCGAAGCGGCTGGACTATATACAGGGAAACCTGCCGCGTCCAGTGGAAAAGGAAATTGTGCCGCCGACGGTGGCAAGCGTGTGGCGGGAGATCGTTCCTAACTACACGGTGCGGGAGGTTTTTTCGGCGAAGCGCGAGGAAGTGCGTCAGAAAGCGGCGGGGATGATCGCCCAGAAGCTGGCGGCGGATGGGATTGTTGTGAAAGAGGTGATGCTGCGCGACATCCAGCTGCCTCCGGAATATGCGAAAGGACTGGAGGAGTTGCTGTTGAAGGAGCAGGAGAACGATCGCATGGGCGTGGAGACGGAATTGAAGAGTAAGGAAGTGCGAATCGCGGAACTGGAGGCCGAGGCAACCAAGGTGCAGCAAATCAAGCAGGCCGAAGGCGAGGCGCAGGTGCACGTGTTGCAAGCCAAGGGTGAGGCGGACGCGATGCAGTACACGCTGCCGCTGAAGGAGAAACAAATTCAGCAGAGCCGGCTGGAGGCGCAAGCGCGCAAGGAGGCGACCATCCAAAATGCAGAAGCGGAGGCTCAGGCGAAAGTGATCGATAGCAAGGCCGAGGGCGAACGACGGAAGTTGCTGGCGGACGCGGAGGCGGATCGCATTCGCGTAACGGCGGTGGCGGATGCGGACCGGCTGAAGAGCGAAGCAGCGATTTTGAAAGACAACCCGCTCTTGATTAACAAAATCGTTGCGGAGCGGCTTTCCGACAAGCTGCAGATCATGATGGTGCCAGCGGATGGGAAGTTTTTCTTCGCGAACGACGTGCTGCGCAG
>DATEQW010000206.1:0-17864 GCA_035272245.1 Candidatus Sulfotelmatobacter sp.
CTGCTGCTCAGCCCCATCTTCGCCGCCGCCGCCATGAGCTTCAGTTCCGTCTCCGTGATCACCAACGCCCTCCGCCTGCGCAATGTAAAGCTGTGATGGGATCACGAAACAGAAAATAAAGTCTTTGATTTGCTTGTTCGATTTTCTCCGTGGCTCCGTGTCTCCGTGGTGAGCACCTACAGCTTCCCCAAATACTCGATCACGTCCGGCTCCGTCCAATCCACCGCTCCAATGAACTTGCGCCGCACCACCCCATTGCGATCGATCACGTAAGTTTCCGGAAACTTGAACGTCCCATACAACGCGTTGCTTTTCTGATCGGCATCGCGCACCGAGAGCAAATTCACATTGTGATCTTTCAGGAATCGCTGGTAATTGTCCTGATCCACATCCACGCTGACCGCCAACACGGTCACGCCCTTGGTTTTCATCCGCTGCTGCATCTGCACCAGCGACGGCATTTCCTCGATACAGGGCGGGCACCACGTCGCCCAGAAATTCAGCACCACAACCTGGCCTTTGAGTTGACTGAGTGTCACCGTGCGGTCGGCATCGTGCACCGTGAAATCTGGCGCCGCTGAACCAATTCGCGGCGGTCTCGTGCCGCTGTAGCAGCCGGAAAGCGAAAGTAGAATGAACCCCAGGGTAGCAATGCTGGAAAACCAAAGGATGCGTCGCACCCCGCTATAATAATAGATTCGGCGTATGCCTGCGACAGACACCGCAACCCGTCAACCCGCCGTGTCGGTAATTATCCCGGCCCGCAATGAAGAAGCCTGCCTCGGCGCGTGTCTCCAATCTCTGGTCACGCAAGCCGGAGTCGCCTTCGAAATCATCGTGGTCGACGACCAATCCACCGACCGCACTCACCAGATCGCCTCCTCGTTCTCCGATCGGCGAGTCCGCGTCATCAACCCCGGACCGCTCCCCACAGGCTGGACGGGCAAGAACAACGCTGTCATCGCCGGCTCCAGAGCAGCTCTCGGCGAATGGCTGCTGTTCACCGATGCCGATACCATTCATCTGCCCGGATCGCTCGCGCGCAGCCTCGCAGAGGCTCACCGCTACGGCGCCGCCATGCTCTCCTACTCTCCGGAACAGATTGTGAAAAGCTTCTGGGAGAAAGCTGTGATGCCGGTGATCTTCGCCGAACTGGCCGCAACTTTTCGCCCGTCGCAGGTGAGCGATCCCACTTCTCCCGCCGCGGCCGCCAACGGCCAGTACATTCTGATCACGCGCGCAGCCTATGATGCCGTCGGCGGACACGCTTCCATCGCCGGCGACCTGCTCGAAGACGTCGCCCTGGCCCGCGCAGTGAAACGCTCTGGCAGAAAAATATTCTTCCGCTTCGGCGGCGACGCTGTTCGCACCCGCATGTATCGCACCTTCGCCCAACTCCGCGAAGGCTGGACCAAGAACCTCGCCCTGTTGTTCCCCGCGCCGCTCGATCTGGCTGCGCTTCGTACAATTGAATTTGTCCTGATCCTCGCCAACCTCGCGATCACCGTCACCACCACTCTTCGTGGACATTGGCAATCGGCAATTGCGGCAAGCACGTTGCTCGTAATCTTGTACGCGTTTTTTCTGGCGCGAATCCGCCGCGCCCATTTTTCCTGGGACGCAAACCTTCTCGCTTTCCTCGGCCTTCCTCTGTTCTCCTATCTCTTGCTGCGCTCGGCCAGGGCGCACGCGAGGGGTAGCGTCCCTTGGAAGGGCCGCGAGTATTCGGACGAAGCGCATTTACTGGCAACTGGCCACTGATCACTGGCAACTGCTTTTTATGGTCTATCTCACGCGCAAAGCTGAATTCGCCGCCTCGCACTACTACCACAACCCGGAGTTCACTCCGGAAGAGAATCGCCGTGTCTTCGGCAAATGCAACAACCCCAACGGCCATGGCCACAACTACACATTGGAAGTCACGGTAAAGGGAGAAGTCGATCCGCGCTCCGGCTTCGTTGTCGACCTCAAGCGACTCAAAGACGTCATGCACCGCGAGGTCCTCGATGCCATGGACCATCGCTTCCTCAACAAAGAGGTCCCCGAATTCCTGCACCAGATCCCCACCACCGAGAACATCGCTGTCGCCATCTGGCAGCGCCTGGTCACCAAGCTCGAACATGCCAAGCTGCACCGGGTGCGGGTCTACGAGACTCCAGATCTGTTCGTCGACTTCTACGGAGAACCATGAGCCGGAGGATTACGAGGTTCATAATATGAAAGCTCATCTCTCCCGCCGCTACCTGTTCTCCGCGTCGCACCGTCTGCACAGCGACGCCATGTCCGACGCCGAGAATCAGACGACCTACGGAAAGTGCAACAATCCCTACGGTCACGGACACAACTACATCCTCGAAGTAACCGTCAGCGGCCAGGTCGATCAAAAAACTGGAATGGTCTGTAACCTCACCGATCTCGACGGCTTCATGGAAAGGGAAGTGCTCGCTCGCTTCGATCACGAGAATTTGAATACGGTGAAAGAATTTGCCCACAAAGTGCCCACCACGGAGAATCTCTGCATGGAGATTTACGAAATAGTGCAGCGTGGCTTCCTCCACGCGCATCTGGAAAGAGTACGCTTAGAAGAGACCATGATGAATTCCTTTGAATATTGCGGGTAAGAAAAACGTTTTGACTTTGGTTTCGACTTACAAAATTAGAAATTACAAAATTACTAAATCGACCTCACTATGAAACCCACAACCGAATCGCAAACCCTCACCAGCGCCAGCTTTGAAGACCTCGTCCAGGAAATGCTCGTCCGCCTCGGCGAAGACCCGCACCGCGAAGGTCTTCTGCAGACTCCCGAGCGCGTTCGCAAGTCCATGCAGTTCCTCACCCGCGGCTACACCGAAGATGCCGAGGCCCTGCTCAAGGGCGCGCTCTTCACCGTCTCTTACGATGAGATGGTCATTGTCAAGGACATAGAAATGTTCAGCCTGTGCGAGCACCACATGCTGCCGTTCTTCGGTAAAGTGCATGTCGCCTACATTCCCAACGGCAAAGTCATCGGCCTCAGCAAGGTTCCGCGCCTCATCGAACTTTTCTCCCGCCGCCTGCAGATACAGGAGCGCCTCACCACCCAGATCGCCGAAACCATTCAGAAAGTCATCGAGCCGCAAGGCGTCGGCGTGGTCATCGAGGCCCGCCATTTATGCATGATGATGCGCGGCGTCGAGAAGCAACATTCTGCCGCCGTAACGTCCTCCATGCTCGGCTGCTTCCGCGATTCGAACGAAACCCGCTCCGAGTTCCTGTCGCTGATCCGCCAGCGCCCTAACGGAATCTAGCTGCGCTGCTCTAGGTTGTGGACGGCGGACGCTCCGTGTCTCTTCGTGGGGATTGTGTAATCGGAATCCCGTCGTTCGTCCCACCCTGTTTTGCTTGCATCCCAGTCTGTTTTACTTGCGTCGGATTTCCAGCTAAGATACGCGCGTCCAAATTCTCCGCAGGAGCCAGCTATGAGAAAGGCGCCGTTTCTGATCGCAGTCATGTTCTCTGTAGCGATTCTCGCTTTCCCCGCCCACGCACAGGACACCAAGAAGGAAGTGAAGCCGCCGGACAGTCCCTCGAAAGTTGTGCTCGACTCATGGAACGACATTGGCCGCAAGCTGATCGCCACGGCCGAAGATTTTCCCGAGGACAAATACGATTTCAAGCCAACGCCCGCCCAGCGCAGCTTCGCCGAACAGCTTCTCCACGCCGCCGGCGCCAATTATTACTTCACCTACGCCGTCCGCGGAGACAAAACCAAAGTGGATGAGAACCCCAGCCGCTCCGTCTACAAAACTAAAGCCGACGTCGTCGCCTTTGTCAAGAAATCCTTCGCCGACGGCGCAGCCGCCATTAAAGCCAAGGGCGATAGTGGAATGAACGACCTGATCGTCGATCCCTTCGCCCATCAACAGGCGCGCGTTTACGACTGGGCCTACGGTTTCATCGAGCATTCGGGCGAACATTACGGTCAGCTCGTCGTCTACTATCGCCTCTCCGGCCTCGTGCCCCCGGAATCGCGCCCCAAGAAATAACTGCGTGAAGTTTACAAACCACCAGGGCGCTCACGAATCGCCGCAAGCGAAGTATGGGATTCGAAGTCTATCTCGACTGCTTCGAAAACGGAAAGCCGTCATCGATTCGCAAATCGTTCGTTCGAACGCTATTTCCCATCGTGGATGAGGAGTCGAAGCCGGACTTCTGGAGCGTGAAGTACGACGCCGAGAATAGATGCAAGATCGGCGTCCGCCCGGCGGGCGCCGGTACCGAGCTAGTCTCAGGGATATACGTCGAACGACCGTGCGGAGACCTGCTCTTGTGGGAAGGTCTTTTCCGGCTGATGCAATCCGGTAACATCGTTCTCTATTTTCCCGGATGCCCCCGGCCTTTGATTGCCAACCCCGCCGCTGCTAGCCACCTTCCCACTGAGATGGTCCAGGCCTTAGGGTCGCCGCGATGCTTAGAATCTTCAGAGCAATTGCGTAAAGCCGTAGCACAGGATTAGTTACTCATCGCGTACGGATGCCTCAACTGCCTTTCGCCGAAAACTTTCACCAGCAGCGCCCCCGAGACAAATCCGCCCACGTGCGCCCAGAAAGCCACTCCGCCCATGTTCCCCCGCTGCACCGCCAGGGCAGTTGCCGTACCGCTTAGAAAATTCAAGACGAACCAGTATCCCAGGATGATCCACGCCGGCACCCATAGCACAAATATGAAGAACCACGTCAGCACCCGCGCCCTCGGATACAGCACGAAATAAGCTCCCAGCACTCCGGCGATTGCTCCGCTCGCGCCGACCGCAGGCGCAGTCGAATGCAGATTCATGGCGACGTGCGTCCCCATCGCGATCACGCCAGTGAGTAGGTAAAAGACCAGGTACTTGAAGTGTCCCAGGTAGTCCTCAACATTGTCGCCAAAGATGAAGAGAAACCACATATTGCCGATCACATGCATCCACGACCCGTGCAGAAAAAGGGATGTGAAGAGGGGAACCACGATCGCCGCCAGCGGATACCGGTGCGAGCCTCCCAGAAATACGGCCAGATGATACGGCACAACCCCGAACTGATGAATCAACGAGTTCAGACTCTGCGGATCCAGCGACCACTCGAAGAAAAAAATCACCACGTTGAGGCCAATCAAAAACCAGGTCACAAACGGGGTGCTATACCGGGGCTGGTCGTCGCGAATAGGAAGCATAGGAAATCTGGTAACTTGGTGACTGAGTGATTTGCTTTGAAAATGGCCGCGAGCCGGCCTGAGGTTTCCAAATTACCAAATTACTCAATTACCAAATTACCAAATTCCTCCTATGAATGGCGTCATCGTCATCGACAAGTCCGCCGGTTGGACGTCTCACGACGTGGTCAACCGGATGCGCCGCATTCTGCAGCAGCGCTCCGTCGGCCATCTGGGCACGCTTGATCCTCTCGCCACCGGCGTACTCCCGCTCGTCACCGGATCTTTCACCCGTCTGGCTCAGTTCTACATTGCCTCCGAAAAGACCTACCAAGGGGTTATCCGTTTCGGCTTTGCTACTGATACTTACGATGCCGATGGTGAACCACTAGGTGAAGTGTCCTCAGCCACTCCCAGCTTGCAGGATCTCCAGAAACTCGCTGCCGCATTCCACGGCCTGATCGACCAGGTTCCTCCGCTGTTTTCCGCCAAGAAGATCCACGGCGTCCCGGCCTACAAACTGGCACGAAGACAAAAAGAGATAATCCTGAAAGCGGTTCAGGTCGAGATCAAGGAGTTCACCATCACCGCTGTCGAAGCCGATCGCGCCCACTTCCGTGCCCACGTGTCCTCAGGAACCTACATGCGTTCCATCGCCCACGAAATGGGCCAGCGCCTCGGCTGCGGAGCTCATCTCGAATCCCTCCGCCGCACCTCCGTCGCTGAGTTCGATATCACCCAAGCCCACACCCTCGAAGAAATTGAAGGTCGAACAACCGGAGATCAAACAATCCGAGGAGAAATAAAGGATTGTCATTCCGACCGGAGCTTCGCTTTTCCCCAGAGAAAGGGAACCGAAGCGGAGGAACCTGCTGTCCTGGAAGTCGACGGCAACGTAGAGGTCGCCAACGAGGCTCGCCCCAACAGCGTGGCCACGTTCTTCATTCACCCCCGCCAACTCCTCCCGCGCTTTCCGTCGGTTACTGCCGACGAAGCCACCGCCGCCCGCATCCGCAGTGGCCGTCCCGTTAACCTCCCTGAGCTTTCCCGCGCCCACCAAGTCAAGGTGTTTGCCAGCCAAAACGACTTGCTCGCCATCGCTACCCGTGTCGCCGGCACCTTGTTCCACCCTAAGATTGTATTTTCGGTCGATCAGCAACCAGCAGCCAAGAAGGCCTTGTCATCCTGAGAGGGGAATCGAAAGAACCCATGCAATTCGCCAGAGGGGCAGTTGCAACGTCCGATAACAGGTATTATGTAAAGTCGACGAACTGAGCCCAAGAATTGGGCTCGCTACGATTAGATTGTTCAGGAGATTTACACCGCGTGCCGACCAGCCTGCCTGCGGAGCTACTGCTTACATCTTGTACTTCCCCAGGTCTTCGTCGTTCAGCCCTTCCAGATATTTTCGCAACTCTTCCGCGCTCACGCGATCCGACATATTCGCCGCCTGCTTCGAATTCTTCAACACGATCTCGTCGACGAAGATCGGACAGTCCACGCGCAACGCCAAGGCCAGCGCATCTGACGGCCGCGAATCAATGCTGACAACCTCGCCTCCGCGCTCCAGCCAGATCACCGCATAAAACGTATCTTCGCGCAGCTCCGTCACAACAACTTTATGCACCTGTGTCTCCAGCCCGGTCAGCACATTCTTGATGAGATCATGCGTCATCGGACGCGGCGTGTTTACTTTCTCCATCTCCAGCGCAATCGCGTTCGCCTCGTAAACCCCCACCCAGATGGGCAACACCGACTCTCCCGCCACATCCTTCAAAATCACAATAGGCGTATTCGTCACCGGATCCATTAAAAGGCCGCGGATTGTCATCTCTACTTCCATCTGGCGCTCCTGAAAACTCTGCGTCTTTCGCTTTTATACCACCAATTCTCCCAGCAGACTGTTGGGAAAGCTTTGGGTTGCCCTTACGTTTACATACGATCCGGGTTGAAGAGCGGATGTTTCGGGGGCGGTGAAGTTCAGGGTCTTGTTGTGACTGGTGCGTCCGATCCACTGTTTACGCGCTTCGTTCCTGCCTTCCACCATTACTTCCAGTATCTCTCCTATATATTTCTTGTAGCGTGTGATTTGTATCTCTCTCTGACGCGCCATCAGCACTTCCAGCCGGCGGGATTTCTCCTGATCTGGAATGGCATCCTCCAGAGCCAGCGATGGTGTGTTCGGACGCGGCGAATACTTGAAGGTAAAAACCGCGTCGTAGCCGACTTCGTCCAGCAACCATAAAGTCTGCGCGAAGTCTTCTTCCGTTTCTCCTGGAAAGCCCACGATCACATCGCTGGTGATGCTGATCGGGCGCTTGGCGGACTTCATCCACGCGATGCGTTCCAGATATTGCTCACGGGTATAAAGCCGCTGCATCGCGTTGAGCACGCGGTCCGAGCCGCTCTGCACGGGCAGATGCACATGGTCGCAGAGCGTAGGGACGGCGTCGATCGCGTCAATGATGTCGCGTCCGAAATCGCGCGGGTGGGAAGTGGTGAAGCGCACTCGCCGAATCCCCGGAACTTCTCCTACGGCGGCCAGCAATTCGGCGAACGTTCTCCTTTTTCCGGAAGAGGCGCAGTCCGGATCGTTATAGGAATTCACGTTTTGGCCGAGCAGCTGGATTTCGGTATAGCCGAGATCGGCCATCTGGCGGGCTTCGGCGAGCACCGACTCGGAGGTGCGGCTGCGTTCTTTTCCGCGCGTGAAGGGCACTACGCAGTAGGCGCAGAATTTATCGCAGCCTTCGATGATGGTGATGTACCCGCGGTGGGGATTGGTGCGGGCGGTGAATTCGGTCTCGAAGCATTCGTCGGTCTCACGATCGTCGAGTCCGGTGACGCGCAAAGGCTTCCCTGCTTCAGGCTTTCCTGTTTCGAGCTGGATCAGCATCTGCGGCAGATTTCTGTACGAGGCCGATCCGCACACCATCGACACATGCGGTGCGCGCTCGAAAATCTTTTCGCCTTCCTGTTGCGCCACGCAGCCCAGCACGCCAAATTTCTTTCCCTGGGCCAATAACTTTTTGTAGTCCGCCAGACGATGGAAAACTTTCTGCTCTGCCTTGTCGCGGATGGAGCAGGTGTTGTAGAGAATCAAATCGGCCTGCTCGACCGTTTGCACCTGCTGGTATCCCTCGTGGACGAGCGTGCCAATGACTTTTTCGGAGTCATGCACGTTCATCTGGCAGCCGAAGGTTTCGAGGTAAAAGGTCTTCTGTGAATCCCCAGACATGCCCTCAGTATAACCTGCTTGATTCGAGACAGCCGCATGCATTCCACCAATACTGTCATCCTGAGGCCCGCGTTTTTTGCGGGCCGAAGGACCTATGCGTCTCGACAGCGGGCACCAAGGATGCCGTCAAAATACAAATGCATAGGTCCTTCGTTGGGAGTTCCCCGCCTAAGGGCGTGGAACTCCGCTGCCTCAGGATGACAGCGGTTGGAAGGTGCAGAGGGATTGAGGAACATTTCCTCTGCATTCTTCGTACCTAAAGAGGTAAGGGAGGCACGATATGTACTGCAATGCTTGCGGTAAGGCTATCGCGGAGGACGACCGGGTTTGCTCCGGCTGCGGCAAGATGGTGGCGATTCTGTCCGCGCCGAAGAGGTTGATGCGCTCCCGCAGCGAGAAAAAGATCGCGGGCGTTTGCGCCGGGCTGGCCCACTATTTTGACGTCGATGTAACCCTGGTGCGCATCGTATGCCTGTTTATCACGTTCGCGTCGGGAGTGTGCCCGGGCATCATCACGTACCTGATCGCCTGGATCATCGTTCCGTCGGAGCCGGAGCTGACGTCGATGGTCGGGGTGCAACAGACGGTGACCGGCTAGCGCGCACCGCGGGCATTCGCGAGTCTCCTCAGGGGCGAAAGCCTGCATTTGAAGAAACGAACCCATATCGCAGCGCGGAAGAGCGCTGCGCCACCCAAAGGCAGTTTTTGCGGCACGACTGAAGGCTTGCCCTTCCCAAACCCGGCCCCTGCCAAAACCATCGATGAGACAACTTCTAGTCTGGAGTCATCCCCAACAAATCTTCGTGGCCTTCGAAGACAGCAGCCAGCTTCGTGAGACGGAACAGCTGCTTCAACCTCTGGTTCAGATTGATCAGCCGCAGCTCGCAATGCTGCCTTTTCGCCGAGACATACAGACCAACCAGGGCACCGAGGCCGGAACTATCCAGATAGCTGACATCGGTTAAATCGAGCACGATGCGGTTCGATTCCGGGATGAGGCCGCGAACGGTGGTCTGCAGCGCGGCCGAGGTGCTCGACGTGATTCTGCCGATGCAGCGCACGAGAATTTCTTCCGGAGCTTTTACGGTTTCGAGGCTCAATTCTGAAAGTGGAATGGGATTTGCGACCATTGCAGGCCTCCTTGGGCTGAAAGCTCGAACAAAATCCAGGACGAAGGGGGTTCGATCAACAGGGGCCGAAAAGCAATGCAGCCGGGCGGGTGCTCTGGGCAGAGGCTCGGCTGAACGCACCTACAATACTCCCGGCATCGCCAAAGTCAAGCCACAACTTTCCGTCAGAAATAGTGGCAACCTTCATTCGCTCATGCTGGCTAAGGGGCTTCGGGCAACGTGTATTCGAACTCGTAGGAATGTTTTCCGTCGACGATGTGGATGTTCAGCTTGCCGGCGAGGCCGACGAGCTGGCCAGTTCCGGAATCGGGAACGACGATGATGCTTAGTTCTGGAGCACCGCGAGTGAGTGTGCCGATGTGTTGGAGGGAGAAGCTGCCGGCGCGCGGGCCGGCGGAAGTGTGCAGCGTTCCGGTGACGCGTTCGATGGCGACATAACCGGCAGAACCTTTGACGTCGGTGGAGGCGGTGAGCATCTGGCCTTTGCTGGTGCCTTCGAGATCGCCGTGAAAAGTTTTCTCGATTGTCATGCGACCGAGGGTGGGATCGATTTTGTCGTCCTGCGGCGTGAGTTTGACGTCGAATGGTCCGGTGGCGTGGGCGGGCATGAGAGTTCCCTTCTGAGCTGGGGTGGTGGCCTGAGCGGAGGCGATGCCTATGGTCAGGAAAAGCGCGACAATGCAGGCGGCCACGAGAGATCGCGGGTTCACGCCTGCATTGTCGCGTGAGGTTGGATGCGCCGTCAATGGCGCGTGTCGATCGTCTGCCGTTTCTCGACGAAGAGCTGGGCCCAGGCGAGAACACGTGCCCAACCCTGGGCGTGGCTCTTGGCCTGCTCGGGGTAGCCGGCGAAGCCGCTGTGATGAATTTTCACCAATGTCCCGGTGCCGGCGCGTTGCGGCCCGCTCGGGTGCAGGCCATGCACGCTTTGCGACTCAAGCTCCCAACGGACCACTGTTTTCAGATCGCCCGCGTAGCTGGAGGTCCAGGTCTGCACCAGGAGACGCGGCGGATCGACTTGGAGGTACTCGCCGCTGACCTGAAAAGTGTCACCGTTAGCGCCGACGCCGGCGCTTTTCCATTTGCCGTGGACGCGCAGGTCGGACTCGAAGTTCGTGACACGATACATTTCTGTTTGTCCCCACCATTGCGGGAGTTGGCGAGGGTCGGTGATGGCTTCAAAGACGCGGGCTGGCGGCGCGGCAATGAAGATTTCGCAGGTGACGACATCTTGATCGGAGGTGAATGCGGCGTTTGCCATGGTGCTCTCCTGGCGTTTTTCAGATCGAAAATGAAAACCAAATGCAAAATCAAAAGCAACGGACAGGAGTGTCCGTTCCACATGTTAGTTTTCGGTGAACTTCTTCAGACTCTCGAGCACACCGGGCCAGCCGCCGCTGTAATCCTTGCGGGCAGCCGCTTCTTGCGTCAGGCCGCTGTGCGTGACTTTCACGTGCGTGCCGGCGGCGGCGGGACTTAACTCCCAGCGCACGACGGTGCGAAGTGTTTTATTCTCGTGCCAGTTGCCGTACCAGGTGTAGACGAGCAGACGCGGAGGATCGAATTCGAGGATCTCGCCGTGGCACTCGAACTCGCTCACTCCGTTGACGACAACGCTTCCCTTCTGCGTGGCGTAGCTGTACTGGCCGCCGGCGCGCGCGTCCATCTGCCAGAATTTGATCGGGCAACTTGGGTTGTTGAACCAGCGCGTCAACTCGCGCTCATCCGTTAATGCTCGGAAGACTCGCTCGGGCGGCGCGGCGATTTGGATCTCGGTAACGACAGCATCGTTGTCAGCGGTGATTACGGATTTGGGAGCGGTCATGATGGCGTCCTTTGGAATATTCCCGAGGTCCCACTTCTCGCAGAAGACGCGAGAAATGGGGCACCCGGTCCACATAACGCAGATTATTTCTGGGCGACTTCGTTTCGGCGCAGGTCAAAGAATTCCTTCATCTCTTTGCCCGCACCGGCGTTGAAGGTCCAGTCTTCCGTGTGATGGTTGGGGTCGAGGATGGTGTAGACGACGCGCTGCATGTGGCCACCATCGGGAGAGACAAGATTGGTGCCGTCAAAGAAATTAAAGGTGTAGGTTTTGCCATCGGGCGAAACCGTGGCTTCCATGCGAGGCTGATTGCCAGAGCCGCAGTAGTGCGTCAAGAGCAGACGATTGGGACCGTCGAGATGGATCATGGAAATCATATCCTCGTGTCCCTCGCCGACAATCTCGCTCATCAGAGCGGAGCCGCCGGCGGTGTTACGGAAGACAATTTGTAACGGCTTGCCTTGAGAATTCTTCCCTTCCCACGAGCCGGTAAGCGTCTTGAGCTGGTCGAACGATTTCTGGGTAGCGGTCTGTGGGAATGCAACTGTGGCGGCAAGCAGCAGCAGGAGAGAAAGGCTGAAGCGGAGTGATTTCATGTTAGAGATCTCCTTTTGAGTTTTTGTTGGTCGGTTTTGGTGCAGCGTGTTGCCTGGTTTCTTTGGCATATTCGGTTTCGACAAATGTCTTCAGGTTGCTCAGGTTCATGTTCCAGAAGGTGCGGTATTGATCGAGCCAGGAATCCACGGCGCGGAGCGGCTCGGGATTGAGATGGTAGACGCGGTGACGGCCTTCGCGGTGCTCGCGCACCAGGTGCGCGCGGCGCAGCAGCCGAAGGTGCTTGGAGATGGCCGGACGGGAGACTGGGAAAGCACCGGCGATCTCTCCCGCGGGCTGGCTGCCGCGACGCAGTAAATCGAGGACGGCGCGGCGGGTGGGATCGGCGAGGGCTTGAAACGTTGCCTCCGAGGAATATGTAACCGAACGGTTCCGCATAATGCGTAACCTTACAGTTACGCGACCGGTGTGTCAAGGAAAAAGTTTCGGGAAATTCCGTGCGCGAGGAAGTCACTCGAATCTGGACGTCAGCGAACCGGTGTTTCCGTCCCACACAGGTCGAGGAAGGCCTGGTGAACGCGGGTGTCGGCTGATAGTTCGGGGTGGAAGGTTGCGGCTATCACTTTTCCCTGGCGGACGGCTACCGGATCTTTGCCTTCGGTGGCGAGGACTTCCACGCCGGAGCCGACGCGCTCAATCTTCGGGGCGCGGATGAAGACCATCTCGAGCGGGGAGCTTCCCAGCTTTCCCTGAATCAAGTTGCCTTCCCGTATGGAGCTGTCGAGCTGGCGTCCATAGGCGTTGCGGCGGATGCCGATGTCGATCGCGCCGAGGCCGGCCTGTTTAGGATTTTCAACTTCCGCCGCAAGCAAGATTGCGCCGGCGCAAGTGCCGAAGGTGGGTTTCCGTCGCACGAACTGTTTCAGCTTTTCGAAGCCATCTTCGCCCAGTAATTTCAGGAACGTGCCCGATTCGCCCCCGGGGATCACGAGGCCCTCAACTTCGTCGAGTTGCTCGGGGCTTTTCACGAGTACAACGTCAGCGCCCAGCTGCTCGAGCCGGCGGCGATGGGCATCGAAGTCGCCTTGCAGCGCCAGGACTCCAATCTTCATGGTGATTTGATTTTACTGGATCGCGGTTCGCTGAGTTAGCTTGCAGGCACCCGCCATATGACGGTGACCAGCAGGGCTACGGCGATGCCCAAAGATACTTCGATAAAGCGGTGCAGAGCGACGATCCAGGGCGGCCGAGTGTGCGCGATGAGCAAGACGATGCTCAGTGTAATGGCGGCGAAACGATAGGCGGTTCTGATGCGCAAGAGCGCGGAGAGAATCCCGCAAAGCAAAATCCCCAAACCATAGACGATCCAGGTCGGATGAAGATAGGTTGCAATCAGCGCGCCCAGCGCCGCTCCCAAGGCCGTGCCCGCAAAACGCTGCCAGGCGACCGTCATGGGGTCCACGGTGGAGAGAAGAACGACGATGCTGGAAATGGGAGCCCAGTAAAACTCCGGCAGGTTGAGCGCGCGCGCCAATAGCAGCGAGACGACAGACGCCACGGCTGTGCGCACGGAATGGATAAGAGCTTCGCGGGGGATTCCGAACTGCTCCGCCCAGTGTGGCATAGAGGAGGATTGTATCGCGGGCGGAAAAGCCACTTGACAGTGCAGCACGCGTTTTATATATTACCAATCGGTTATGGAACAGTATGGTTATGCAGGCTCGGGGGTTCGCCTAGACGCGACGTTTGCGGCGCTGGCCGATTCCACGCGGCGCGCCATCCTGGCTCGGCTGGCGAAGGGCGAAGCGTCGGTAACGGACCTGGCGGAGCCCTTCGCGATGAGCCAACCGGCGATTTCCAAGCACCTGAAAGTACTCGAACGCGCGGGACTGATTTCCCGGGGACGCGATGCGCAACGGCGTCCGCGGCGATTGGAAGCGCGCCCGCTCCGCGAGGCCACGCAGTGGCTGGAGAACTACCGCCAGTTCTGGGAAGCGCAGTTCCAGCGGCTGGACGCCCTTCTGCATGACTTGCAAACCAGTGCGGGAAAGAAGCGAGGGAGACGCGCGGGCGTGAAAGCGGGTTCCTCACGGGCTAGGCGCCCGGTTCGGAATGACAAGCCCTTATTAATGACGAGCGATAGTTAAGGAGACGGCAATGAAAAACAGTGGACCGTTCAATATAACAGCGCATGGCGATCGAGAGATTGTGGTAACCCGTGTGTTCGATGCGCCGCGCCGGCTGGTATTTGACGCCTACACCCAACCCGAGTTGCTGAAGAAGTGGTTGCTAGGGCCGGATGGCTGGTCGATGCCGGTGTGCGAGATCGACTTGAGGGCGGGCGGCAAATATCGCTACGTATGGCGAAACGACAGCAACGGACGCGAGATGGGGATGGGTGGTGTTTATCGTGAGGTGGTGGCGCCGGAGCGGATCGTTGCTACGGAGGTCTTCGACGAGGCGTGGTATCCGGGCGAGGCCGTAGACACGATCGTGCTAACGGAGCGAGATGGCAAGACTACGCTGACGCAGACGATTCTGTATAACTCGCGCGAGACGCGCGACGCAGTACTGAAGTCGCCGATGCAATATGGCATGGCAATGAGCTACGACAGGCTGGAAAAATTCCTGCCTTCGGTAGGGCGGGAGGCGATCAGTGCTTAAGTTCTTTGGTGCCGCCGGTTAGTCTGATTTTGCCCGGCTGGCTGGCGGCACGATGCCGTTCATCCGTAGATACTCGACCATCTGTCCGTAGTGATCATAGGCGTGGGCCACGCCGAATGTGGCCAGGTGCAGGCGAGAAGATTTGCTGTGCTCAGGGGTCTGCAAACTATTCTCGCTGGTCAACGTAGCTGCGGCTCTGTGACCCAGGGCAAAAGAATCCTTCAGAAACTGAATGGTCTCGGCTTTTGTTTTTAAGTCCGCGGGGCCGTTCCCGTCCTTAATGTTTTCCGGAATCTTCTCGCCGGTAAGCGGGGACCATAGAAAGTAGTTCGAAGCGGCGACGTGCTTGACCTGACCGGCGAACGTGCGCACCCCCTTGTAGTCGGCGCCTGGCAGCTTCAAGCTTTCAGGAGAGAAGTTGTACTTCTCTTCCGGCATAGCTTCGGCCACTTCCACAAGTTGTTTTTCGATGGCGGTGACTTCGCGGTCCATCGCGGCCGCTAAGGTTGGCGGCTGCTGCGAAGGTTGCGACTGGGGTGCTTCGGCACGGGTGCCCCGCGTGCCATGGCTTGCAGCAGTTCCTGCAGAGACGAGTGCAGCTACCAGAAGAAAGATCGGTATAGGTTTCATGGGAGTGACCATCCTTATTGTCATTGTCATTATCATCATCGACGCGAGTCCGGCGGGACCATGTTGTTGGCGCGGTAGTAGACCACGAGCTGGCCATAGTGCTCCGCGCTATGCTCAATCGCGAACATCCAGATGTCGGAGTTGTGGTGCAGCTTCTTCCCAAGCTTCGTCGTTTTGTCCAGCCCCGCATCGCCCTGCTGTTTGATCACGTCCGCTCCGTCCGCAACTGCCTCCTGAACGAATTTCACGACGTCGGCTTTGGTCTTGAAAGCATCTCGCGACGGGTTGTCGCCTTCGCCGAAGTCGGGCCCGACGTTGGAACCGGCAACCGCCCGGATGAGGACGAAATCCAGTGCGGCAGCGTGGAGAAGATTCAGGGCGAAGGTGCGCTCGTCTTTCTGCAGCTTGTAATCGTACTTGTCTTCGGGAAAATCCTGGGCCATGGCGACGAGTTTGTTGCCGATGGCGTTCCATCGATCCAACATCTCATCGGATCGGGAGCGCGCAGGAAGCGGAGTTTGATCTTGAGACTGGGATTGAGCACAGACGCCAGTTGCGAGGACAGCCAGCACAATCAGCACAATAAGGTGCTTCATCGAGGTTCCTCCTGAGGGTCGCAGTAAGGACTACTGTGGGAAGTAGACGTAGCGCATGTGTCTTTGTTAGCACGAACCGGCGTTCTTCAGTGGCTGAAGTTGGTTGGTTTATGTGTGCTTGAATCGCAACGCCGGAAGCGCCGACCGACCGAAGAACCTGCACCAGCCGTATATACTTTTCTCGTGTTGTTCGCCAACCAATTGCTCATCGCCGAGATACGCCAGTCCGCGTGGGCCAATCAGGGCTTGCTGGAGGGATGCTCCGCGCTAACGGCTGAGGAACTTGGGCGCGACTTGGGCATTTCGCACAAGAGTATTCTTGCCACGCTCTTTCATATCTACGACGGCGAAAGAGTGTGGCTCGATTGCTTGCGTACAACGCCAGATATGGGAACATGGCGGCTGCCGATCGATCCGGGGCCCGGACTCGCGCTCGACGAGCTCAAGCAGAAGTGGCCGGAACTCTGGGACGGGTACGAGGGTTGGTTAGAAGAACAGTCAGAGAGCACTCTAACCGCCGATCTGAACCTGCAGCTTCCGGGCGCAGTTGAGAAGCGCTTGCCCCGCTGGAAAATTCTGCGGCATGTGCTTCATCACTCCACGCTGCATCGTGGGCAGGTGATCGGCATGATGCGCATGCTGGGCCACCAGCCCCCTCCGAACAGTCCCATGGATTACTATCTCGCGGGGGAAGGTGCCAGGAGTGCTTGAACACGCGGCGCTGTCACAGCCTCGTACGTTTGGCCTGGTTGCGGGACTGGGGGTGGGCGCAGGGATCTTCTATTACAAGGAGATTGTGGAGGCCCATCTCGCGCTTGGCCTCTCGCCGCGGATTGTAATGGTGCATGCGGATGTGCGCCGCGTGATGAGCCACGCCGCCGCTCGCGAGGCGGACCAGTTGGCCAACTACCTTGCCGCATTACTCGGGCAACTCGCTCGCGCAGGAGCGGAGATTGCCACGATTCCCGCGTTTTCACCGCAAGTGTGTGCCGCTGAACTGGCAGCCATTACGCCCCTTCCCCTGGTTAGCCTTCTCGATGCCATTTCTGCCGAGGTAAAGCGGCGCGAGCTTCGCCGGGTGGCGTTGTTCGGAGCGCGAGTGACAATGGAAACGCTGCTGTTTGGAGGGCTGCAAGATGCAGATGTGGACGTGATCCCGGCGAGGCCGGAAGAGATGGATCAGATCGCGGCCATCTATGTTCGCGTGGTGGAAGAGGCCGGCGCCTCCGCGGAGGATTACGACAGGTTGCGTTCGCTCGCGCACACGCTAATCGAGCGCGAAAAGCTGGATGGGATCATCTTCGCGGGAACCGATCTGGCTTTCGTCTTCAATCCGGAGAACACGGATTTTCCCCACGTGGACGGCGCTCGTGTTCACCTGAAGGCCATCATGGCTGAACTGGTTCGGTAAGGCCAGCCCAGTCCTTGTTAGCGGTGACAACGCTCACCGACTAACATCCCCACACAATATTCACACCCACTTATTCGTCTACAAGAGTAGTGTGGCTTCGAATGGATGGAGGTGGTGATGGCTCATCGAGTCTGTCCGTGGTGGCTGGGCTACTTTTTGGCCAGCCCGCTGCGCCGCCTTATGCTTGACCCGCATAAGTTGCTGCTTCCATTCGTTCGTGAAGGGATGACGGTGCTTGAGCCCGGGCCCGGGATGGGATTCTTCACGGTAGAACTGGCTCGGCTGGTTGGGGCGTCGGGCCGGGTGGTTGCGCTGGACATCCAGCCGAAAATGCTGGCGGGATTGAAACGCCGCGCGGCCAAGGCGGGACTTCTCGATCGCGTGGAGGCACGTTTGATCTCGTCTGAGACCCTTGGCGTCGCCGACCTGACGGGAAAGGTGGACTTCACGCTCGCCTTCGCCGTGGTGCACGAACTGCCGGACGCAAGCCGCTTCTTTGCCGAGGTGGCGCAGGCTTCGAAACCAGGAGCGGAGTGTTTAGTGGTTGAGCCGGCCGGTCACGTGAAGCAGGCATACTTCCAGTCTGAATTGGAGGCTGCGGGCCGGGTTGGGTTGTTGCCGACGGAGCATCCATCCGTTCCGC
>DATEQW010000207.1:0-16525 GCA_035272245.1 Candidatus Sulfotelmatobacter sp.
GGGCCGCAATGATTTCTCTCCGCTCTATCACCGTGGCCACGTTGACAAAAGACATACGGCTGGAATGGCGCTCCCGCGATGCGATCAACTCCATGCTGTTTTTCTCGTTGTTGGTGGTGGTGATCTTCAGCTTCTCGTTCGATCCGAATGCCGAGGAGTCGCGGGAAATTGCGGGAGGGCTGATATGGGTCGCCTTCCTGTTCGCCGCCGTCGTTGCCCTGAATCAGACCTGGGCGCGTGAGCTGCGCAACCAGGTGCTCGATGCTTACCGCGTTTCTCCGGCTCCGGCCAACGCTTTGTTCCTGGCAAAGGCATTGGGCAACTTTATTTTGGTCAGTTTGCTGGAAGCGGTGATGGCGCCGCTGTTCATGATTTTCTACAATCTGCGCGCTCTGGGTCCAGCGTGGCAGTTGATTCCCGTGGCGATTCTTGGAACGTGGGCGCTGGTGGTGAATGGAACATTTTTCGCGGCCATGTCATTGCGTACGCGCAGCCGTGAAATCATGCTGCCGCTGTTGCTGTTTCCTATCTCGATTCCAGCGGTGCAATCGATGGTGGAGGCAACGCGCATCATTCTCGCCGGTGACGGCTCGGCGCGCTTCTGGATCGTATTGCTTCTCACCTACGATGTGGTGTTTACTACAGCTTGTCTGGCTTTATTCGAGACCATCCTGCAGGCGGAATGAAACGGACCCTCCCCATCCTCGCGGTTTTTACGGCGCTGTTGCTGGCCTACGCTTTCTACGAAGCGATTTGGGTGGCGCCGATGGAGCGGACGATGGGCGACGTCCAGCGCATTTTCTACTACCATGTGCCCTCGGCCTGGACGGCGTTCCTGTTATTCACCGTAAATCTGGTGGCTTCGGTGGTCTATCTGATTCAGCGAAGCCCGAAAGCGGATGCTATCGCCCTGGTTTCGGCGGAAGTTGGCGTTGTGTTCTGCACGATTGTGCTGGTGACCGGGCCAATCTGGGCGCGGCCGGTGTGGGGTATCTGGTGGACTTGGGATTTGCGCCTTACCCTGACTCTGGTCCTGTGGTTAATTTATGTGAGTTATCTGGTTCTGCGGCGGTTTTCGGACAGTTCGCAGACTCCGAAGCTGGCAGCGGTACTGGCGATTTTCGGCGCGCTCGATGTGCCGCTGGTTTATTTCTCGATATGGTTTTTTCGCACGCAGCATCCCCAGCCGGTGATTGGTGGCGGCGGTTCGATTGATCCCCGCATGTTGCATGTGCTCCTGATCAATTGGCTGGCGTTCTCCTGCTTTGCCGTCGTGGTTTGCTGGTGGCGTTATCGCCTTGAAATGTTGCAGCGGGCGGTGGACGAGGCGGAAAGCCTGGAGTCGCTGATGGGAGTGCAGCAATGAACGCCGTCAAATATCTATGGGCTGCCTACATCGCCACCTGGCTGATTCACGGGATCTATCTGGGCAGCCTCGCGCGCCGGTACGGACGCTTGCGGCAGCGCATGAAGGATCTGGGGAAAAAAGAAAAGTAAAAGCCCCGCCGCTCAGTTTGCGGCTTTCCATTCTTTCTGCAACGCGCTCAGGAGATCGGTGCTCCCGCCGGAGCGCAGGAATTCGTAGTCCTCAATCATGGCCGCGGTGCCGACGCGCAAGGAGGGCAGCGGCGATTCGGAACGAATGACGCGGGCAGTGAAGCGGACGCGAACTGCATCGGTAAGCGTAATGTGGGGCGGAAAGGTGAGCGTTACTTCACAAGCGGTGCCCTCCGGGACGGGCCGGTCCAGATAAAAAAAAACGCCCCGCGCGCTCACATTCTGGGTTTCGGTTTGAAATTCGCTTTCTCCCGTGAGACGGACTACCGCTGGCAGGCGCATATCAAAGCGCCGCATCGTCCGCCGTTCCTGAGAGCCGGTTTGCATCCGTGGCGTATTTTCCGAAAGCATTTATTCCCCGAGAAGACCACATCTGATGCAGAACGGAATCGACAGCCAAGGCTGGAAGACACAAGTCCTGCCCATGTTCTTGGGGCGGGCTTGATAGCTTCACTTTATAGAAACGCGCGTGGTTTGCAAGAGCAAAAAGACTCATGGAATTGAGTCGGTAAATGCCCCAGCCTGCCGGGAGGATTTTGGAGGAGCGCGCGGCCGCTTTGATTCCGCAAACAATGGAGCAATCCCGATGCCATCCGTTGTGCGGTAAGCTGGTTGATTGTTGAGAAGAATCAGAGCTTTTATCCTGACCCCACAGTCGTGTGGGGGCGTCCGCCCGCAACGCTTTGCAGAAATCGTCCTCGTTCGGTTCATCTGCAGATCTCTTCATTCCACTTTCGTGCCACATCGCGGCATCTTTCCTCGGTCACGGGCGCATCTGAGGTGTTGGAGCACGCTCGGGGGGGGTGGGAGCCTCGCTTGACTTGGCTATCCGCCAGATGTTTAAGTAGTTGTTTATTTTCCGCCAGTTCCAAAGTGACATGTCAGCAGCGGGCGGTTTCGCCGATGCGGGGTAAAAACTCGCGCTTCGGCTCTACCGTCTCCAGAATGATGGGTGTGCGTCGGAGGAAAAGCGTAATGGGAAATGGCCGTGAGGGGTTGATGGAGAAGATGACGGGAAGCAGTCAGCAGCGAGTCCGGGTCGCGGGTGCGGTTGTGGTTTTGCTTTTGGCAGCCTGCGGGATACTGGGCTCGGGCTTCCGCCACAGCTCTCGAAAAGCGTCGGCAAATGTTCCGGTCTCTCCGATTTCAGCCGCCCTCGGCAAGACTTCTGCGAAGGCCAAGCCGGACGCACTCGCTCTTCTCAACCAGTTCCCGATGATCTTCGAACCCAACCTGGGTCAAGCCCCCTCTGGCGTGAAATTCGTTTCGCGTGGTTCGGGATACAGCCTCTATCTCGATCCGACTGGAGCTGTACTGGCCATGCAAACGGCGAAACCGGCACCCCACGGTCACGGTGGCCTCCGTCAGAGCGTGCAATCGCTGCGCATGAAGCTGGTCGGTGCTGATCCGGCGACGACCGTTGCAGGAAGAGCCGCCCTTCCCGGCAAAAGCAATTACTTCATCGGCAATGATCCGAAGAAGTGGCATACCGGCATTCCGCAGTTTGCTGGAGTTCACTATCAGAGCGTTTATCCGGGAATCGATCTGGTTTTCTATGGCAGCCAGGGCCATCTGGAATACGACTTCAAAGTGGCGCCAGGTGCGAACCCGTCGCAAGCTGAGTTGCAGTTTGATGGCGTAAGCAAACTGCAATTGGTCGCCGGAGATTTGCTTCTCAAGGGAGCGGGCGCCGATGTGCGCTTGCAGGCTCCACGGGTTTATCAAAGCGTTGCTGGCCGGCAACAGCCAGTTGAAGGGCGCTTCGTTCTTCGCGCGGCCAATCGAGTTGGCTTTGAGATTGGCGCGTACGATCGCACGCGCGAATTGGTGATCGATCCAACCATCAGTTATTCAACGTATTTTGGCGGCGCGAACGGTGCGGAGACCACTCCATCGATTGCCGTGAATGGTAACGGGAATATCTACATTGCGGGGTCCACGACCTCGAACGACCTACCTCCGGTAACGGGGGCTTACCAAGCCACCCTGAACGGAGTACAGAACATCTTCATTGCGGAGCTTAGCCCGACGCAGGGCGTTGGTGGATTGGTCGCCATGACTTACCTGGGTGGGAGCGGAACCGACACCATCGCCGGCAACCCCGCAGTTGGTGACTCGGCAGGGCTGGCAGTGGATAACGCGGGAAATGCGTACGTCGGCGGCACGACCAGTTCAACGAACTTTCCCACGATCAACGGATACCAGAGCGGGCCTCAAGCTGGTAGCACTGGAACTTCCCACGTCTTCGTCAGTCTGTTGAATCCAACCCTTTCGGGGCTCACTTATTCGACTTATCTTTCCGGCAATGGCACGGATGCGGCGAGCGCTTTGGCGATCGACAACAATGGAGACGCCTTCGTGCTGGGCACCACCACTTCCACCGATGTGGCTACCGGCTTTCCGGCTACCTTGTTGCCTCCCGCCTATCAAAAGTCGTCGCTGGCGAGCCAGCAGTTCTTTGTCACCGAGATCAATACCAAAACCATCGGGACGGGAAGCCTGGCGTATTCGACATATTTTGGCGGTGGAAATCCCAGCACTGGCGCTGTAGTTGTTGGCGGCGGCATCGCGGTCGACACTACGGGGAACGTCTACTTCAGCGGCACTACGAATTTCTTCAACAGCGGCGAAGGCACGAATGGTCAAGGTGGGCTGAACACAGGAGATTTCCCTATCACGAACGCCTACCAGCCTTGCCTCAACTCGCCTCCTCCGGTCACGATTACCTATCCTGTCAGTTGTGGGACGGCGACAACTTCCGCAGCCACCGATGCTTTTGTGGCGAAACTGAATCCGAACAACGCTCAGACTGGCGCCACGCAGCTGCTGTACTCCACTTACTTCGGCGGTGACAATAACGATTCCTCCACCGGGCTCACGATTGATACCACTGCGTCGGCTATCTACATTACGGGGTCGACCAATTCCGACAATTTCAATGCCCCCACCGGAGCCGGGCAATTTCAGGCCTGCCTGAATGCCCCGCTGGTCACGACATGCCCGAAACCCGCTAACACCGCGAACACGGATGCGTATGTGGCGAAGTTTACGAATCCTACCGAGACGTCCGGATCCACCACCACTACCAATGCAGTAGGTCTCAGCTATTTTTCCTACCTTGGTGGATCTTTGAACGATAACGGCTTGGCGATCGCGGTCGATACCGGGGCTGGAGCGCTGGTCACTGGCGAGACCAGCTCAACAGATTTCCCGGCGGTCTCGACGACTGCGCAGAACCCGATTCAGAGCACCCTCAGAGGAACGCAGAACGCGTTTTTTGCGCACATTCAAACCACCACTTTGTCGGGTACGAACACGGTGGGTTCGTACGCTACTTATTTCGGCGGAGGCGGAGTGGATCGCGGAACCAGCATCACGGTGGATCAGGCCCTCAACACTTATTTTGCAGGCGACACGACTTCAACGAATTTGCAGGTGCAAGGAGCGTTTCAGCCGACCTTCCAGGGAACCACCATGGACGCGTTCGCGGTGATGCTGCGCCCCGTGAACAGTTTGTGTATTACTTGCGTGGCGCCTGTGTACTCTCCGGGTTCGCGAGTGGTGGGCGCCGGCAATCCGATCTCAATCACCTTTACCATCACGAACCAAGGACCCGACTTGGCTACGAACATTACCGTTGGCGCCCAGCTTTCCACCAACATATCGGCTACGTTTACCGGTGTTTCAGGAGGAGCTGGCAGCAATTGCGGCCCGGCTGTCGGTGCAACTGCGGCATGCGTTATTCCGGTTCTGCAGTCTGGTTCGATCGCGACTGTGGAGTTTTCTGTGACCCCGACTACGGCAGGGACTGGTTCGATGACAGTGACGGCCACGAACGCTAACAATACGAATCCAATCGTCACCACGACGGCTTCGTTCACGGCCACCAATTTTTCGATCGCGATCAATCCTTCCAGCCAGACCGTGGTTGCGGGCAACACCGCAACCTACTTTCTTCAAGTAAATCCGGAGATCACGTTTGGAAATAACGTGTCGCTGACTTGCGGTTCTACCCCGGTAGGTGCGAGTTGCGGATTCACTCCCGCTACTCTCATGTTCAATGGCCCGGGTTCCCAGTCAAGCACCCTCAACCTCACGACAACGGCCCGACCTCCCTCCGTGATCAGTTCTCTTGAGTGGGGCGGGCGGTTTTACGCTCTCTGGCTAATGGTTCCGGGGATGGCTGTGGTTGGATTGGGAGGAAAGAAACGCCGGCGAAATCGCCTGCTCGGTCTGCTTGTGGTTCTGGCACTGTTTTCATTCATCGTCCCATTGCCGGCTTGCAGCAAGGCGAAGCAACAGCCAGTGGTTACCGGAACTCCGGCTGGCACATACTCGCTCACGGTTACCGCGACTTCGGGCTCCTACACGCAGACCGCCGGGTTCAGTTTGACGGTGCAGTAGAGCAGAAGGGGGCTTTTCGGACGAGCCAGTGTTCTGAACAGTTTCTTGCGTGAAAGTGCCGGTGAAGATCAGGCGCCAGCGGAGAGTTTGTGGTGGCTCCTGGCTTCGGCGATTCCGTATTGCCGAATTTTATAGAGCAGGGCTTTGTAGCTAATCTGTAGAAGCCCGGCCGCCTGTTTACGATTCCAGTTGGTTTGCTCGAGAGCCTGCCGGATGGCTTCGCCTTCGGCTTCGTCCTTGGCGGTGCGGGCCAAGGACTTTAATCCGCCGCCAGCCTCCTTCACGGCTGGATCCGAGCCTGCAGCGCCCCCGTTGCCGTCCTGGCGTGGCTGCAACTCGGAGGCGGCTAAGTTCTCGTCCCCCAGGATCAGGTACCGCTTCAGGAAATTGTTCAACTCCCGCAAGTTGCCGGGCCAGGAATACCTTTGGCATGCCTCCAGCAACGGCGGCGAGAGTGGAAGCTGAGGCCGGGCATACTGTTCCGCCATATGCCCCATGAAATGCTTTAACAGGATCGGAATCTCTTCCTTGCGTTCGCGCAGTGGTGGCAGTTGCAAAGTGAAAGCGTTCAGCCGGTAGTAAAGATCTTCTCGCAGCCGCTTGGTAGCGAGTGCCTGAGGAATGTCGATGTTGGTGGCCGCCAGGATGCGCACGTCGACTTTGATCACAGAACGGCTGCCTAGCCGTGAAAATTGCTGGTCCTGCAACACATGCAGCAACTTGGCCTGCAGGGCTGGCGGCATCTCGCCAATTTCATCCAGCAGGATGGTGCCTTTATTGCAGAGCTCGAATTTGCCGGGCTTGGCGTGCGTCGCGCCGGTGAAGGCACCCGGTTCGTAGCCGAATAGCTCGCTCTCCAGCAGGTCTGCGGGAACCGCCGCGCAGTTGACCTTCAAGAAAGTTCGATGCGCCCGCGGCGAGAGCTTGTGAATCAGGCGGGCAAGCACTTCCTTGCCGGTGCCACTTTCGCCCAGCAGCAATACCGGGATATCGACATGGGCGACCAGCGCCGCTTGCGAGCGGATTTTTCGCATCGCGGGACTCGCGGCGACGAAGAATACATCGTCAGCAACTTCCTCGACCTCGCCTCCCACCGGACCTTTTCCCTGGCCGAGGCACTGATGAATAACCGCGTCGAGTTCTGACTTCTGAAAGGGCTTGGTCAGGTAGTCGTGGGCCCCGAGTTTCATAGCCTGCACCACCTTGCGGGTGTCGCTGACGCAGGAAAGCATCACGACTTTGGCGCCGGGCCGCTTCTGGCGAAGTTGTTCCAGAGTCTCCAGACCGTCGATGCCGGGCATGAGCACGTCGAGCAGAACCAGATCCGGCTCCATTCCTTTATCCACGCGCTGCAACGCCTCTTCGCCGGTCGAAGCCGTCTCCACTTTGTAGTCGTCGACTTCGAGCAAGGTCCGGATATAGCGGAGCATGGCTGGCTCGTCGTCGACCAGAAGAATCTTGGCGGTGTCGCTCATCGCGCCTTTCCTTTGATGCCAGGTGTGGAGGATGGTTTGAACGGAATGAGAAATGAAAATTTGCAGCCTGCGCCGGGATCGCTTTCCAGCCAGACTTTTCCGCCCATGCCCTGAACCAGGCGGCGCACGATGGCGAGACCCAGGCCCATGCCTTCCTGAGTGTCATTGTTCGGCAGGCGGAAAAAATCGTCGAAGACTTCCTGATGAAACTCGGCCGGGATTCCGGGACCGGTATCGGAGACGCTGACCTTGACGGAATTGGGTTGAGAATTCATCTGCCGACGCCGTTCGCCTGCGGACGCTGGCTGGGTAGCGGCGCGGCGCTCCCACATGTAAGGCTCGGCGTGCAACCAAACCGTGCCGCCTTGAGGAACAAACTTGAAGGAATTCTCTAACAAATTTGAAATGACGCGCTCCAGCTTCGGAAGATCGAATTCGAACTCCGGGAGTTTGTCATTGGCCAGAAAATAAAGCGCCAGTCCTTTTCCCTGAAAGCGCGTCGACCACAGACGACAGACCTCGGAGAGGCATTCGTTGATGTTGCCGACAGCAAACTGCATCTTCAGGCCGCCGGTCTCCAAGGCGCTATACGTGAGGAAATCCTGGATGAACTGCTGCAGCCGTTTGCCGCTCTCCTCCATGTCGTGGAGAACTTCTCGCTGCCGCTCGCTGATTGGTCCCAGCTTTTCGCTCTGCAGCAATTCGACGTATCCATTCAGAATTGCCAGAGGTGTTTTGAGATCGTGCGCGGCGGATCCAAGGGCGTTCGTGGTGCGTTGAAATCGCTGTTGTAGTTCGGAATAGGCCTGCGGGAGATCTGCCGAGCTAGGCATTCCCGATCCGGAAGCCGAACGAGTCGACTCGCTCACTCTTCCTTTGCCAGCCTCGGGAGCGCACACATTCTTTTGCACGGTGACCATAAGGGGCACGGCGGTCTAGCACAGAGGGAGGATGACGGAGCGAATGATCTGAATCTGTTAAGAAAATCGTAAGCCAGGTTACTTTTCATTGTCAACGAAAAATGCAACCTGATTACCCAAGAGTAGCAAAACCTTGCACTATACAAATATGCTTGAGGGCTGCTTGCGATACGCGGGATTGAATAGGTGCATGGCTCGAAAATGATAAAAACACAGCACTTTGCTTGGTTGTCGCGGTCTCGGGCGGTGATAAGGGTGGTTTCATCGGGTTTCATAGGACCCGCTTCCCGAATGGTCCGGTTAACCCCTAATTTGGCCCCAAAGCTGCTCCCTATTTTGGCGCGTAAATCGGATAAAGAAGGGGCGTGAGTGATCGCAAAGACTCCCATGGCAGAGCGCCGGCGGTGGCCGCGCTTGCCTTTGGCCATACCCGTCTTTGTCAGGATCCGGCTGGATGAGGATAAAGAGTATTTGGAGTTCGCCACCGCCCTCAACGTATCTGCTGGCGGCATGCTCGTGGCGGTTCGACGTTCCCTCCCCGCGGCGGCAGAAGTTTCCCTCGAAATTCCAAGCGCACCTTTAGCTGCTCAATCCGCTTTGCCGACGGCCTCACGCACCTTACGTGCCAAAGTGTTACGAACCGAGCACGCCGAAACCTACAACCTGGTTGGCGTGAAGTTCTTCCGGCCACTGGTGAGCGACCGTGTCCCGGTCAAAATACTGCGAAGGAAACAAGCCTCCATGGTATGAGGGCTTTTCCTTTGGTGAACGTTGCAGTACACTTCCGCTAACCCTCCCCCGAGATTACTAGATGTCTCCCAAGGGAAATCTTTAGTAAGTTGCTTTTCATCAATTACATAGACTAGCCTTTACACTGAGTTAGCCCGCTCCTTCGTGTTTGTTTCCCCGGATGCACGCATGCCAAGCTTGTGCGGCCGAGCCGGTAAAGCCTTATGAGCACTTCACATCTAGTCAGTTCCCTGGTGCAGCCTCTGGGAGAAATGCCTCCCGAGGCGGTGGTTTTTGGGAACACCGAGGCCATGCGGGCTTTGCGAGAGCGGCTCGCGAAATTGGCCGGCGCGAATGTTCCGGTGCTGATCCAGGGAGAGAGTGGTACCGGCAAGGACATCATCGCGCGCATGATCCACGCTGCTTCGCCATGGAAGACTGGGCCGTGGGTGAAGGTCAATTGTCCTGCGATTCCGGGAACGCTGCTCGAGAGCGAGCTCTTCGGTTACGAAAAAGGTGCCTTTACCGGAGCCTTCGGCACGAAGCCTGGCCGGGTGGAGATGGCGCATCGTGGGACTTTGTTTCTGGACGAAATCTCAGAACTCGACATGAGCCTGCAGTCGAAACTGCTGCAGTTGCTGCAGGACGGACAGTTCTGCCGCATCGGCGCCCAGGAAGACAAAAAAGTTGAAGTGCGCGTGGTGTGCGCCACCAATCGAAAGCTCGAAGAAGAAATCGCCAATGGCACGTTTCGCGCGGATCTTTTCTATCGCATCAATGTAGTGAATCTTCATATGCCGCCGCTGCGCGAGCGGGCTTCCGACCTGCCGGATCTGATCGCCTATTTTCTCGACCGCTATAACCGGAAATTCAACTCTCGCGCCAAACCCCTCTCCACTGATTTGATGAACTCGCTCAAGAAATATCACTGGCCGGGGAATGTTCGCGAGCTGGAAAACCTCATCAAGCGCTACGTGATTCTGGGCACCGAAGAGGCTATTTCTGGCGATCTTCGCCCGCACCAGCCGGATTTCTTCAGTGCCGATATTACCGTCGATGGGCCGATCTCGCTGAAGAAGATTACTCGCCAGGCTGTGCATGAATTGGAACGCAAGATTATCCTGAAGGTGCTGCAGCATCATCACTGGAATCGGAAGCAGGCGGCTCGAGCACTCAACATCAGCTATCGGGCGCTGCTATATAAAATCCGCGACGCGGGCCTGCCTTCAAACCGTACTGCTCGCCGCCCTCAGGCCGAAGACCCTGACAAGCAGGACATCGTCGTTCTGGATTGAGCCTTGGTTTCTAGATTAAGCCTTGGCGGATTTTGGAAAGAAATTCTTCGGCATCGGCGCGCGCCTTCTCGATGCGCTTTGCGTTGCCGCCCGATTCCGTCGCGACTTCGTGCAGCACAAGTTCCACCGCATCCTTCGGCTTGAAACCTCGCATAATCAAAATTCGCGCGCGGTTTGCGAAAGCGCTCCCGGTGTCCGGTTTCTTGTTCGCCGGCGCAGGAATGCTCACTTCAGCTTCGCACTGATGCTCGCGAAACTTCGCGGCGGCCAGGCGATCGTATGCTGCCATAGCTTCTTCCTCTCCACTTAACAGCGTCGGTACCGCGAATCGCCATCCACAGTTCGAACACGACCAGCCGGCCGCGTCACCCTCGATCCAGATCAAGGAGCGTTCCATATCGCAACCTCACCGCGTTTCACAAGGAAGGCGGGATGGCGTTTACTGCAGGAGTTGCAGGGTCTTGCATAGCTGAGTAATGGTGTCTTGCTGGTAAGCAGTCGGATTCATGAATTCCACTCCGTAGCTGAAACCGCTGCGGTTTCTAACCAATCCGCGAATCGCCATTACTCGTGAGTTGTAAGGCAGAGAAAATTCCATGAGAATGATGATGCCCGGCTCGAGATCGCGCGGCATGAACAGCCGCAGGCCGCCTTGGCTTACATCGCTGGCTTCTCCGTGGAAGCAAAACGTTTCACCGTTTGTGTTCAGAGTGATCTTGGTACGAATCTTTACCTGGTAGCGCTCCCAGCGCCGCTGCTGCGGCTTTGTCGTCTCCATCGGTCCATCACCTGTACTTCGCGAAGAACGCGTACGCGATGTATTCATTCTCAACAAGCGGGAGAAATCAGCAATCCGGTTTACGCAATTGGCTTCGCCTGCAGTGATCTCCAAGGTACACAGTCGGATGGATAAATCATAGTGAATCGTTTCATTAAGAAAATTGCTCTTGAACTCTGCTACCCCAAAAGATAAGGTACATGGAACCGTAACGAGGGGCGATGTTCTCAGAAGGTATTCACCAGTCTAATCAAAATCTACTTTTGTATCCGTTAGTCCTCGAAACCACGGACGTGGAGGAAGCGGCATCCGTGTTGGCCGAGTCCGCCGTCCCGTATCGTTCAGAATTGATCGGCCCCAGGTCTGCGTTTTCCACCCAGATTTTTGGGGCTCAAAGTCCGCGAATGCACTTGTCGACCGTTAAAACCACTGGGGCTATGAAGGTCCAAGCCCAGCTGCCCGACGATTCCTACGCGGTGGTCCTCTCCGTCGCCGGGGATGTGGAGCATCGCGTGGCCGGCGAGATCGTTCCGGTGCGTTCGGGGTGGGGATTGGTGCAGTCGCCATTGCAGCCCGTCGAAGCCCGGACTCCCGAGCACTTCGAATTACTTTTTTTAAGACTCAGCCGCGAGAATCTGGTTCAGGAATTGGAAAAGATGCTTCTGCGGCGGATTAACTCTCCCTTGGTCTTTTTTCCTTGCTTTAATCTGAGGACCGAGGCGGGACAACGGTTCCGCCGTTTGGTCCTGAGTCTGTGCACTCACCTCGAACGGATGCGCACCACTGGCGGCAATCCAGAGGCCGAGTCATACCGTGAACAAGAAAAGCCGTATGGGCTGGCTGCGCGCGCGCTGGAGAACGATCTGGTGGCGCTCCTGCTGGAGGCGCAGCGCCACAACTACACGCGGTTGCTGGTTCGCTCCCGCTTTGCCGGTCCCTGGCAGGTGCGTGCCGCCGAAGAGTACATGAGCGCCAACGCACATCTGGCGCTGTCTCTGGGCGATATCTGCATGGCTGCGGGGGTGAGTTCGAGAACCCTGCAACACAGCTTCCAGCGAAAACGCGGCTACACCCCCATGCAGTTTCTCCGCCGGCTGCGCCTGGAGCGCGTGCATGACGATCTAGCGCAACCAAATCAGGTCACGACCGTGACCAAAGCGGCCTCGCGTTGGGGCTTCCTGCACTTCGGCCGCTTCGCCGCGGAATACCAGGCGCACTTCGGAGAGAAACCGTCGGAGACCCTGCAGCGCTCCCGAACGCAAAGTTGATGGGATTGGGTGGGGCTCAGCTTAGCCGCGAAGCTCCGATAGCGCCTTGCGCGCGTCGCTGTTGTTAGGATTGATCCTCAGAGCGCGCTCAAGTTGCTGTCGTGCTTGCGCTGGCTGGTTCACTTTCTGATAGGCCAGCCCGAGATGATAGTGGACTGTCGGATTATCTACCTCTCCCCGCTTCTCGTTGAGGCGCAGCGACTCCTGGAACAGATCAATCGCAGATTTGTACACGCCCTTCTGGTAGTAAGCCCAACCAAGGGTGTCTGCGACACTCGAGGAGTCTGGCATCCCGCGCCGCGCCGTCTGGGCCATCGCCAGCGCCACGTCGACATTCCCACCCTGTTCCAGCATCACGTACGCCAGATTGTTTGAGGCCAGCGGATTGTCGGGCTGAATTTCCAACGCCTTCTGGTACATCGTTTTCGCGTTAGGCCAATCCTGTTGCGATTCGTACATCTCACCGGCAAGAATGTAGAATCCAATCTCCCGGGGATGGTCCTTGATCGATTGTTGATATGTAGCCAGTGCCTGACTCACTGATCCTTCGGCCGCCTGCACTTGGCCTAACTTCAAAAGCGCATCGGCGTTATTCTTGTCCAGTTCAATCGCCTTGCGCAGCGCAGCCTCCGCGCCCGTCAAGTCCTTTTTCTGGAACAGCGCCGTCCCCAGTAGATCGTAGAAGCCGCCGGTTTCGGGCGACTTGGCGATCTGAGCCCGCGCGGCGGCGACGGCTTGGTCAGTCTGCTTTTGAGCCAGATAGACGTTCATGATGCCCTGCAGTGCATCGGTGGACGCTGCATCCTTATCGAGCGCCTGGTAGAAGAATTTAATCGCCTCCGGGTACTGTTTCTGCGACTGGTAAAGATCGCCCATGTATACGTAAGGAGCCGGACTTGCGGGAGCGATGCCCATCGCCTTGGTCAGGTCCTGCTGGGCGTCGGAATATCTCTGGCGGTTCATCTCCACCAGGGCGCGCATCAGGTAGCCGTCGGGTGCGAAAGGCGCTCCGGTAATGATCTGCTGGGCAGTTTGTGTAAGGGCATCAAGATCGCCACGACGCATTTCCAGCGCAGCCAGCGCGCGCGGTGCGTCCGTGAGATCGGGCCGCAGCCGCGCGGCCTCACGCCATTCTGATTCGGCGCGCGCATCGTTGTGCTGCATATCAAAGGCGAGACCGAGCTGATAGTGGGCCACGGCGTTGTCGGGGTCGTCATTGATGGCCTGCTGCAGTGAGTCCACCGCCCCCCCCGCATCGTTGCGGCGAAGCTGTATCTCTCCGCGGTAGACCAGCATCGCCGGATCATGCGGGTTTGCTGTCAGGATTTCATTGTTCAGCGTGCTCGCTTCCTCCAGACGGTTCTTCAGGATCAGAAGCTGGACGTAGTTCTTCTTGACCTGCATGTCCTTCGGATGATCGTTATACAGCGAGGAGTATTCCGCCGTAGCTTTATCCAGATCGCCACTGGCGAAATAAAAATCTCCAAGCATATGGTAGGCTTCGGGATTATCCGAAAGGTCGCTCTTGGCCTGTTTTAACAATGCCTCGGCCTCGGTTTTCTTCCCTTCCAGCATGTAAAGGCGCGCCAAGGCCTCACGAGGTGTGGGGTCCTTGGGAGCAAGTTCGATGGCGTGCTTGAATTGTTGTTCGGCCTCAGGAATGCGACTGCGCGATTGGTAAAAGCCTCCGAGCGCCAGCTGAGCGTTCGTGGCTTTAGGATCGAGTTCGGCGGCTTTCTTGAAATTACCTTCTGCCTGGTCGAGCAGGCTCGCGCGCACTTGAAGAAGCGCCAGATCCAGGTAAGACTCCGAGCGATTGGGATCGGCCGCGATGCCTTTCTGCATTTCCTGCAGCGCCGCTGCCACATTGTTCTGTGCTGAGTAATAGTCTGCCCAGGCCTCGAAGACTTTGGGATTCTGGGGTTGCTTCTCGCGCAGAATGTCGAGGTGTTTGCGCGCCTCTTTCAGCCAATTATTATTGATCGACCCGTCCGGGGTCCTCGAGGCCGCAACGAAGAGATTGGCGACATCGATCTGGGCCGGATAATTGTCAGGAGCAAGGTCTACCGCTTGCGAAAGTTCCAGCAAGGCTTGGGAGGCGTTGCCGAGCTTGAGATAGGTTTCTCCCAGCTTGTAACGTGCCGGGGCGAAGCGTGAGTCCAATTTCAGTGCGTTGAGGTACTGAATTCTGGCTTCGCTGTACTGGCCTTTGTCAAAGTAGCGGTCGCCACTCTCCAGATATTTTTGCTTGCGGATATTGGGATCGCGCGAACATCCGGTGAACAGAGCGGTAACGAGGAACCCCACAACCAACAGACGGACGACCACAGAGCGGCTCATTTCTCCTCCACGAAAGGCACGAACGCACATACGATTACAAACCCAAGGATGTTACAACAAGCGACTGCAATAAAAAGGGTGCAAATAAAGCTACTGCGTCATACGTGGCGGACATTAATTGTACGTGAACGCCTGCGCCACAGTGTGAATTGAATGTAACAAATGAGGCATCGGAAGGCCCATTTGGAGGCGCCTGAGGGGTGCAACTGGTCTGAAATCAATCGGGAAGAAGTGGCGCGAGGCGGGAAGCTTCGCTCGATCGCGCCACCTCGAGTTTCTGTTCCTAAGTGCCGGTTTTCCGGGCTTGCGGCTGCGCTGGTGCCCCTAATACTACGGCAACCTGGCTTCCGATCGGGGACCCAAGTCCGGCGCATGCATCCCAACCCGGGCCGGCGGAATAAGCCCCATTGTTACCGGAGGTGATGTCAGTGAAATCACCGGCCGTCCCAGCGTTCTGATAAAGCAACGGGTTGATAAATCCAGCCGGTTTTCCGATGCTCTCGTTGACCAGCGCGATCAATCCGGCCCAGAGCGGAGCCACGGCGCTCGTGCCTCCGATCACATCTGGGTTGCCATCGACGAGAGTTACGTATCCGGTGGTCGGATCGGCATCCCCGGCAACGTCCGGAACTCCGCGCCCAACATGCCCGCCGGGATTCGCCGAAGGCGGAACTCCCGCCGCACTCTGGTAACTGGGAAGCGGAAACACGTCGCTGATGCCGCCTCCGGTTGCGCCTTCATTGTTGGCGAGTTCGTTCCACACCGCTTCATTTGTGATGGTGTTGCCCGACGCTACCAGCTGTGTACCTCCACAGGCCAGCACATTGGGACTGGACGCCGGAAAATCCACGTGGTTCAGTCCATCGGTTACGCCGTCAGTCGAGCCATCATCTCCCGCCGCCACGCAAACGGTCACACCCATCGCAGCCGCGGATTGAAATGCCTCATCCATCGACGTCATGGCCTGCTGGGTCCAGGAAGATTCGGGACCACCCCAGCTGATCGACACGATAGAAGGATTGTTCGTGCTGTCGTGCACGGCCGTGGTGATCGCATTCAGGAAACCAGCGTCCGTGTTCTCGGCAAAGTACGCGACAATCTTTGCCCCCGGCGCAATCGCCCCCGACACTTCAATATCCAGCATTACCTCGCCATCGGGGCCGTTCGGGTCTCCCGTAGGATTGTTGCTGCCGTTTCCCACCGAGACTGCAGAAACGGTAGGAGTCTTGGCCAGCTGGAGTTGACGCCAGTAATTGCTCAGATCCGTTGGGTTGAACCCGCCTCCCAGTTCGATCAGCGCAATGCATTCTCCGGACCCATCCACGCCGGTGGGATAGTCATAGAGAGTGGCGACCTGTATCGGCGTGTAGGAAAGGTTTACGACCGCGGCACGAGCGCCGGTTCGTCCGTGCCGTCTACGAAAATGGGGCTTGGCTTGGGGACGATTATCCAGCCCAAAGACGCCTTCGATCACGTCCTGCAAATCCGCCGGAATATGAACTGCTCCAGTACGGCCGCGATATCTCCCGCCGGGATGCTCATACTCTTTGAGTTCGACGCCGAATGCCTGGTTCATAGCCGCGACGGTTCCGGACAGGATGACGGTCCGCCGCGCCACACTTTTTTCCTTCACTTTGAGTTTGTGTTCGCGGGCAAATGCCTCCACGCGGGCAATACTCTCCGGGTCCGCCCCATGGTGTTTTTCGAATTCTCCGCGCGTAAAAATGGCGCGCTTCTCAATGGGCTTGGTAAATTCCTG
>DATEQW010000208.1:0-18735 GCA_035272245.1 Candidatus Sulfotelmatobacter sp.
GCCAGTTCTACGAGGGCCGGAGTACGTTCTTCCTTCCAGGCAGTGCCGTAGAGAAAATCAGGGATCGACGGTTGTGGGGCAGACATAAAGCCATTTTGTCATGAGTTCGTCCGCAGTCATCGACCGCAAACGCAAGAACCCGGAAAGCCAAACAAAACCGGGGACGGTCGCCCGTCCCCGGTTTGACTCTCTTAAATTATTGCTCCCGAGAGTTATTGCTGCTGTGCCAGAGCTTGCGTCTGTTCGTCCAGTTCAACTCCGTCGCCGGCGTGAACATCTTCCATGGCGAACACGATCATTCCAGTCGCTGTGGTTGGTGTGGTTCCGATGACGACAATCTCGCCTACGGCGCGCCGTGGCAGATCGCGGACGTGAATCACCGGGCCGTTCCCCTTAGTGAACATGCGAGGATCGAACGAAGGTGACTTCAGCTGCGTGTCTTCACTGATGGCAGCCTTGAAAGAGAGCGAATCCACGGGATCGTTCAGATCGGCTACATACGAGCGCACGGCACGGAAGTAGTCGCCGACCTTTACGCCCTGGTTCGTGCCCACGTTCATGTAAACTTTCTGGCCCGTACCCAGCTCAGAGTCGAAGTCCCGTCCCATCACAATGCGTCCGGAGACTTTGCTGCCGGTGGGCAGAAAGCGATCGAAGCGCAGCGGCGGATGGAAGGCCACCATCGATTTCTCGGCAAAAGGAATTGCGGTGTCGCCGGGATTGATGGGGTCACAAGCGTATTCGATGTGGGCGACCGCAGTCCTGCTGCGGGTATCAAGGATGCGCACGCGGCCGATTTCGGCGTACGCCTGTCCCGTATCCTTCATCAGCTTGCGCTGCCCGGGAAACATCTCATATTCGTTGATGTCGCGCAGAGCGCGGATGATTTCATACTCCGCACCGGCCGTGTATCCTGAGCCTTCCAGGAACACGATGTCGCCGCGAACAAACTTGGTGGTTCCGGGAGTCTCCAGTCCACCGGCCACGAAGTTCACATCGGGCAGAGTCTGGCGGCTTATGAAACCAGCGCAGTAAACATCAGCGTAAGTGGGCATTTGCACCCGCTGCACGGGAAAATTGGCCGTGCTCACGACGACGCCTTGCGGCGCTGTGGAGTCTGCTGCACCGCCGTCGGTGGCCGACTGAGCCCAGGTGGCCGTCGCGGCCAACAACAATAAAACTCCTATTTTCTTCATGTTACCTCCCAGAAGCGGCGCCCGTCGGCACCCTTCCACAATCCCATCCCATTGAAAGCATTACTCCAGATGGAAGGTAACAAGGGGGTAAGAGGGGGTCAAGGTTACGAGGGTGTCAGGCGGAATGTGAAAACAGTTTTTCGGGACAATTTGCGAATCCCTGTTGCATCTGGAATTCGACCCCTGTAAGATTCGCGCCGACCCTATTGTTTTAATGCGATCCTGTTGATTCAAGATGATTTCTGCTCCTAGAAGCTACTCGCCCCGCCTCTTGCCCTTGCGGCTGCCGCGGGTTTGCGTTGCAGTATCGGCCTCCGATCCCGGCGAACTGGTGGAGAAGGCTGAGGGCTTAATTCGGGATAACCCCTTTCTGGAGTTTCGGTTAGATCACATTTCGAAGCCGGCGTTGGCGCTTCCGAAGATCAAGCATTTTCTGGAAAGTCACTCCGGCGTCACCTTGATCGCCACTTGCCGCCGGGTCGCAAGCGGGGGCAAGTTTCGCGGCTCGATCGCCTCGCAACTGGATATCCTGGGGAAAGCCGCAGCCGCTGGCTGTCAATTAGTCGACGTGGAATTGCAGACCGCCCAAAAGTGCAAGCCCGAGCAATTACAGAAACTTCGAGGCCGCGCGGCTTTGATTCTCTCCTTCCACGATTTTCGCGGAACGAAGAAGCTCGACGAAACCTTGGAGAAGATGCGCCATTATCCCGCCGACTTCTACAAAGTCGTCGGCACGGCGACCACGCTCTCCGACAACGTTTCCATGATCCAGTTCCTGGGACGCGAAAGCGATAACCATTCCATCATCGGCTTGTGCATGGGCGAACAAGGCATCATCAGCCGTGTGCTGGGAGTCCGCGCCGGCAGCGTGTTCACCTTTGCTGCGGTAAGTCCCGGAGAAGAGACCGCCCCCGGGCAGGTTACGGCGCAGGAGTTGCGCAGCGTCTACCGCATTGAACAGGTGGATGTGGCCACCCGCGTCTACGGCGTGGCTGGCGACCCGGTCGCGCACTCGCTGTCGCCCGCCATCATGAATGCTGCCTTCCGCCGCGAGAACGTGAATGCTGTCTATCTCGCGCTGCACGCCAAGACTCTTAAAGATTTACTCAACTGCGTGCGCGAGATTCCCATCCACGGCCTTAGCATTACCATGCCGTACAAGGAAGCGATTCTTCCCTTCCTCGACAACACGGATTCGCATACTACGAAGATCGGCGCCTGCAACACCGTGGTTCGCGCGCAGGATGGAAAACTATACGGCTTCAACACAGACACGTCAGGAGTGGTGCGCCCGCTAGAGCGCCGGTTGAGCACGCTACAGGACGCGAAGATCTTGGTTCTCGGCGCGGGAGGTGCAGCTCGAGCGGCCGTTTTTGGCCTGAAGGAAAGGGGAGCGGAGGTCTTCATCCTGAACCGCAGTGCCGCTCCTGCCCAGAAACTCGCCCGGCGTGCCCATGCACGGTCAGTGAAGCGGGCTGACCTGAAGAAGTACGCCTTTGACGTAATCATCAACGCCACGCCCGTCGGCATGGGCAACACGCGCGAAACTCCGCTGCAGGAGAAGGAAATCAACGCGCGCTACGTTTTTGACATGATTTACGATCCCGCCGAAACCCGCCTGCTGCAACTGGCGAAAGAGCGGGGCGCGCAGATCATTCCGGGTATAGAAATGTTCGTCCACCAGGCCGCCCGTCAGTTCGAAATCTGGACTGGGAAACCCGCCCCCCAGGACGACATGCTGCAGGTAGTGACGCTAGCACTGCAGGAACGGGCCGCGAGGGCGGCTGCTGCGAAGAAAAAATAGTGGGCGATTTCCACCAGACACCACAAAGCCGGGCTGGTTGGCCCGGCTCTCTTCACGTGGAACTGGTTCGGTCAATCTTGTTTCGATTTACCGATCCAGAATGTCAAAAATTCCCGCAGCGCTGCCGCTTACTTGAGACTTCGTCCCCTTGGTTCTGCGAACTTTAACGCTTTCACTCGTTGTCCGCTCTTGAGCCTAAAGTCTCGATTCTGCGGGCTCACCGGACCAGCCCTCTTACATGACCAACGCCAGGTTCTCCAATTCATATTGCAGCACGGGCATGGCGCACCCAGCCATCTCGACGCGGCCAGCTGCATCGAGCGCTGCCTTAGGCGAAACCCCGTATCCCCGGCCCATCAGGAACACCTGGAGCAATTCGGCGGCCTCATAAGAATCGATCATGCCGCCCTGCATCAGATCGCTGCGCAAGGCTGCAAGTTCAGTTGCCGTAAATCTGTCTTTATCGTTGTTGACTCTCTGGTTCGTCTCGTTTTCCAACATGGCCGTCATCACCTCCGATTCCGACCTACCTACCACTTTTAGCTATTAGACTCATCGGCAGCCATTGAAGTTGCATGCAATTCAACTGCCGCAGCTGCCCTCTAGTTCTAAATACGCAAGGCAAGCCGATTTAGATTCATAAACCCTTCTGAATATGAGAAGTTGCAGCGAACCTAGCAGGGCCCCCGAACGCCCGTAAGGTGTCCTTGGTACCCTGGAACGTCTCAAAACTGACACGAAGTGTCACTTCGGTCGGGAATACGACAGGCTGCACATACTCACCTCGCGTCGTCCGAACCAAGGAACGAAGATACGCGAGGGAATGTGTCGAGCATGTGAAACGGAGATGAAAATTCTAGGCGATGAGCGGTGGCGCTGACGGTACTGCAGAATCGGGCAGGCGCTTGAAAACTCTGATCGGGGAATCGGAATCAGGCGGTCTCGATTGTTGCCTCGTCCACCAGCATGATGGGAATATCGTCCTTCACGGCATATACCCGATGACACTGCGTGCACTTCAAGCTTTCTGGTTTCTCCCGGTACACGAGAGCCTGCTTGCACGCCGGACAAACCAGGATTTCCAGTAATTCCTTTGCAATCATCAGACGGATTGTACCGCGGACAAAATGAATTCACCAGTGAGAGATGGGAGTACCGGGTACCGAATAGCGAGTGTAAGACTTTTCTCTCGGTACGAGGGCCTCGCAACTCTCTGGCTGGCGCGCATGCGGTAGAATCTCAACGGAATCGAATATGCCAGCTCGAATTCTTGACGGCACGAGAATCGCCAGCGACATCCGCAACGAACTGGCGGCGGAAGTGAAGAACATGGCTGCGGCCGGAATCCGTCCCGGCCTGGCCGTTGTTCTGGTCGGGCACAATCCAGCGTCGGAAATCTACGTTCGCGGCAAAGTTAAAGCCTGTGAACAGGTTGGAGTCTACAGCGAACAGCACACCCTGCCTGAAACTACAACGACCGCCGAATTGCTGGCTTTGATTGATAGCCTGAATCGCCGCGAGGAAATCGACGGCATTCTGGTGCAGCTGCCGTTGCCCGGACAGGTAGACGCGAAGCGCGTGTTGATGGTTGTCGATCCTGCGAAGGATGTTGACGGGTTCCATCCCGTCAACGTCGGATTCCTATCCACGCAGCGTCCGGGGCTGGTTCCGTGCACGCCAGCTGGGGTTATTGAGATTCTGAAGCGAAGCCAGATTCCGGTCGCCGGCCAGGAAGCGGTGGTCGTGGGACGGAGCGACATTGTTGGCAAACCCGCTGCCATGCTGCTGATCAACGCGAATGCAACGGTTACCGTCTGCCACTCGAAGACGCATGACCTGCAGGGAGTCTGCCGCCGTGCCGATATTCTGGTGGCCGCAATCGGTCGCGCCGGGATGATTACGCGAGATTTCGTGAAGCCAGGCGCCACTGTGATCGACGTGGGCATGAACAAGGTGACGGATCCCGCTGAATTTCAACGCCTATTCGCGGGCAATTCGCAGCGCGAACAAACCTTCCGTGCGAAGGGATCGACCTTGGTCGGCGACGTACATCCCGAAGTCGCCGAAGTCGCCGGAGCTTTGACGCCCGTCCCCGGTGGCGTTGGACCGCTGACCATCGCCATGCTGATGTATAACACGGTGAAAGCCGCCAAAATGCGCCCGAGGCAGTGGTCAGTGGCCAGTGTTCAGTGACCAGAGCAGGCATACGCGTGAAGCGCTGTGTTTATTACTGGCCACTGCGTACTGATCACTGGCCACTAAATTTATGCTGAAGGTTGGCCTCACTGGAGGCATCGCGTCGGGTAAATCGGTGGTCGGCGAAATGTTTGTCGCGTTGGGCGCCCATCTGGTCCAAGCCGATCGGATCGCGCACGAATTGATGCGCCCCGGCCAGCCCGTCTACAACGAAGTGGTACGGCATTTCGGCGGAAGCATTCTCAATCCCGACCTCAGCGTCAACCGTTCCAAGCTTGCCGAAGCGGCCTTCGGTCCGGACGCTTCATCTTTACCCACGGTAGACCCTTCCGCTGTACCTAACATCCCTTCCAGGGTGGAAGAGTTGAACCGCATCGTGCATCCTGCGGTGATTCGGAGCCAGGAAGAGTGGATGGAAGAAAGGGGAAGCCAGGATCCAAATGCTGTGGCTATTGTGGAAGCTGCGCTGATTCTCGAGGCCGGCGCTGCGAAACGCTTCGACCGCTTGGTGGTAGTGACCTGCAGCGACGAGCAACGGGTCGCCCGCTTTGCGGCCCGGCAAAAGTTGTCGCTCGAGGCCGCCGGTAAAGAGGTGGCACGCCGCATGGCGGCGCAACTACCCGAAGCCTACAAAGTAAAAGCTGCCGACTTCGCGATCGACAACTCCGGCTCGCTCGACCATACGCGAGAGCAAGTACAGCGGATATGGCAACAGTTAAGCGCGGAAGCGACCACCAGGCGTTAGACGTATCCTGCGTGCCTAGCGTCGAAACATTGTTTAGAATCGAATATGGATCCTCGACAGATTAGGACTCGATCGATCAGGATTGGTTCGCTTTGCGTCCGATAGGGCTGGCTGTTATGAAATTCATACGACCCGCAATCTTCGCGCTGGTATTCGCCGGTGCTTTCTTCTACTTCACGACCTGGCGCTCGAACTCGCGCTCGAGCCTTCTTCATCCCACGGATTGGTTAACTCATCCTGCGCAAGTGGAGATCACGGAAGCTGCCGGCAACGAGAGCCTCGACAGCGAAGAGCAAAACAATATTCTCGTGTATCGCAAGAATATTCCCTCGGTAGTGAATGTCACGTCGCGAGCCATGAAGTTTGATTTCTTCTACGGGCCGGTTCCGCAGGAAGGGCAAGGCTCGGGATTTGTGATCGACAAGGATGGGCACATCCTGACCAACTACCACGTCATCGAAGATGCGCAGCAGGTGGAAGTGACGCTGCATAACCGCAAGAAATACAAGGCAACCGTTGTGGGCACCGATCCGGCGCACGACTTAGCTGTGATTCAAATCAAGGCGACGGACCTGGTTCCAGCGGTGCTCGGGGATTCGCGCAACCTGCAGGTTGGGCAAAAGGTCTACGCAATCGGAAACCCCTTTGGTCTGGCGGGAACTATGACGCGCGGAATCGTCAGTTCGATTCGCCCAGTCCGCGAGCCCAGCGGCGCGACCATTGAGGATGCCATTCAAACTGATGCCGCGATCAATCCGGGGAATTCGGGCGGCCCCATGATGAATGGGCACGGAGAAGTGATTGGCATCAACACAATGATTCTCTCGAGCGTCGGCCAAAATGCGGGTATCGGCTTCGCCATTCCGATCAATACCGCGAAAGCCGTCCTCAACGATTTGATGACCGTGGGGCGCGTGCGGCGTCCGGCTTTGGGAGTACGTACGATCCCGATCAGCGCTGAACTGGCCGATGAAATGGGCTTGCCCGTCGATTACGGTTTACTCATTGTTCAAGTCATCCCGGGTGGTGCGGCCGATCAGGCTGGGCTGCGCGGCGGCACCGAGAGAGCCTACCTTGGGAATATCCCCATTATGCTTGGAGGAGATTTGATCGTCGCGATCGACGGCGAAAAAATTGAGGACGAGCAAACTCTGTCCGAGACGATGAACAATCACCGTGCTGGCGACACGGTGAAAGTGACGATCTACCGCAACAAGAAAAAGATGGATGTGAGCGTGGCTCTTGGCGAAGCTCGAGAACAGGTGTGAAAAGACGACTTGTGATTCGCAGCGCCACTGCGAGCGGCTGGGATTTCGAGTGTCTGGAACAAGGTGACGATAGCCAAGGAAGTGGCGCAGGTCCAAGTGATTTCACCACGGAGACACGGAGACGAACTACTCTTTCCGTGAGCGCGTGCCTCCGTGTTAAAAATCCTCCACCCCTCCTTACGCTGCGGCCTCAGCGAGGAAGTCTTCGATTTCGCCCACTTCTTTATCGTTGAGGCGCAGGTCACCAGCGCGCATCACGCCGTCAGCCTGCCTCGCATTGCGAGCTCCGACGATCGCGCCGGTGACGGCAGGGTTGCGTAGCGTCCATGCAATCGCGACTTCGCCGACAGTGCGGTTGTGACGTTTGGCAATCTCCCGCAGACGATCGACGAGCTCCAGATTGCGAGTGAGGTTTGGCTCCGTGAAATCAGGATTGCTTTTGCGCCAGTCATCTTGTGGGAGTCTGGCCGCGCGCTCGCGAGTCATAGCGCCGGTCAGAAGGCCGGAAGCCATGGGCGAATAAACAATCACTCCAATACCCTCGCGCAAACAATAAGGCAGGATGTCCTCTTCGACCTCGCGGTGCACCAGAGAGTACGGAGGCTGGAGAGAAGTTACGGGAGCGATGGCTTTGGCGCGCTTTAGTTGCTTGACGTTGAAGTTCGAGACGCCGATCCAGCGCACTTTCCCCTCTCTCTTCAGGTCGGCCAGGGTGGACCAACCTTCTTCAAGCGCCGGAGAATCGGGATCCGGAGGCCAGTGCATCTGGTAGAGATCAATCACATCGACCGAAAGACGGCGGAGACTGTCTTCAACCTCGCTGCGGATCGAATTGGCGCTCAACACTTTTTGGACATTGCCGCGCACATCCCAGCGCAGGCCGAACTTGGTAAAGACATAAGGCTTGGGGCCTTGCCAGCTCTTGAGGGCGCGGGCGACCACTTCCTCGGAGTGCCCAAGGCCGTAGACGGCGGCGGTGTCGATCCAGTTGACGCCGAGTTCGAGAGCGCGGTGTATCGCGGCGATGGAGTCGTTGTCGTCCTGCGATCCCCATGCGAATTGCCAGCCCGAACCACCGACGGCCCAGGCTCCGTAGCCTGCGGGGGTAATATTCAGATCGGAGTTGCCAAGTTTGCGGGTTTGCATTTCAAATCTCCTTAATAAAGTTTGATTTACTGCCTAGATGATCCGATTCACAATCGAGAAGCTATGAAAGTGGATGCGATTCGCGAATCTTGCCTTGCCTTCCCCCATGCCACGGAGAACTTGCAGTGGGGCGACGATCTATGTTTCAAAATCAGAGGGAAGATTTTTGTTATCGTCGGCCTGGATAATCCGCGGCTTTGCTTGAAATGCACTCCGGAGACTTTTGCGGAGTTGATTGAGCGTGAAGATGTCCGGCCAGCACCTTATGTGGGGCGCTACAAATGGGTGATGCTGGACAGCCTGGATGCAGTGGGCTGGGATGAATTACGCGGACTGATGCATGCGTCGTATGAGATGGTTGCGGCGAAGGCGCCCGGAAAGACGGTCAAAACAAAGACGGTGAAGAAAAAGAAAAGCGTACCTCGGCCGGCGCATCCGAAGAATAAGAAAAGGGTTTGAGGTTCTGCAGCAGGTAGTCAGGATTGCCCACCCGCATTGATCGCCTGTAATTTGACTCAGCTTGGCGAGGTCGGCTAGCCTCAAGAGTCCGCCCATTCCTGGACAAGCTTAAGTCTTCATGGGATTCCGGTATAAATCATTGATTTTGCGGCTGATGGCGACTGCGGCAGCCTTCGGGATCATTCCCGCCTTTGGGTCCATCCTGCCGGTTCATGCACAGCATGGAATCGTGGTCAGCGCGCATGAGCTGGCTTCCCGGGCGGGAGTCGAGGTCATGCAGGCCGGGGGAAATGCCGTGGACGCCGCAGTGGCTTCGGGATTCGCGCTGGCGGTGGTTCATCCAGCGGCGGGAAATCTGGGCGGCGGTGGATTCATGCTGATTCGCCTCGCCGATGGCAAGACCCATTTTCTCGATTACCGTGAGAAGGCTCCAGCGGCAGCCACGCGCGACATGTATCTGGATGGGAAGGGCAACGTGATCGACGAAGCCAGCGAAATTGGATACAAATCGATTGGCGTGCCAGGCTCGGTCGCGGGCATGGTTTATGCCGAGCAGAAATACGGCAAGCTGACGCTGAAGCAGGTGATGGCTCCAGCGATCCGGCTGGCTCGCGAAGGGTATGCGCTGACTTGGGCCGAGGCCCGCGATCTTCATGATAGGCATTTGTCTGAATTCGCGGAGTCTCGGCGAATTTTCCAGCGCGATGGCAACTATTACCAGCCGGGGGAGATTTTTCGGCAACCAGATTTGGCCCGGACGCTGGAGCGAATCGCCGCGAAACCGGATGATTTTTATCATGGACGTCTGGCGCAAGAGCTGGCCGCGGCGATGCACAAAGGCGGAGGCCTCATCACAGCGGACGATCTGGCCCAATATGAAGTAAAGGAACGCGAGCCGGTTCGCGGAACGTATCGCGGGTATGAAGTGATCAGTGCGCCGCCGCCCTCCTCCGGCGGAACGGTTCTGCTGGAGTCGCTGAATATTCTTGAGGGATACGATCTGGCGAAACTTGGAGACCGGTCGGCGGAATCAATTCACTTTACGACAGAGGCGTTCCGGCGGGCATTCTTCGATCGCGCGGAATTCCTGGGTGATCCGGACTTCGCAAAAATTCCCGTGGCACAGCTCATTGACAAAAAATATGGCGCGGCGTGGCGAGACTCCATCGACAACGGCCGCGCCACCGCCAGCAAGGACTTAAAGCGGCCGGCGATTTTCACCGAACTGGAGCAGTACGCGATGGCGCATCCGCAGCCGCTGGGCTTTCATGAATCGCCGCACACCACGCACTATTCAGTGGTGGATGCGGAAGGGAATGCGGTCGCGGTCACGACCACGATCAATGACTGGTTCGGATCGCGGGTGACGGCGGATGGGTTGGGGTTCCTGATGAACGACGAGATGGATGATTTTTCTGCTAAACCCGGAGTTCCGAATGCCGATGGCTTGATTCAGGGCGCGGCAAATGCCATCGGGCCGGGAAAGCGGCCTCTCTCGTCGATGACGCCGACTATCGTGGCGCATGATGGGAAAACGTTTCTGGTTTTAGGGTCACCCGGTAGTTCGAAGATTATTACCACCGTAGCGAATGTTCTGATAGGTGTTGTGGATTATGGAATGAATATTCAGGAGGCGGTGGATGCTCCGCGTTTCCACAACCAATGGCTGCCGGACGCGTTGAATCTGGAGCAATGGTTCTCACCGGATACCGTGCAGGTGTTGCAGAAGATGGGATATAACGTGGAGTTCGGCTTGCATGATGGTGAGGACGTTTCTCCTTACTGGAGTGAAGCGGAGTGTATCGCCATCGACCCCGGGACGGGCGAGCGGCTGGGCGCGAGCGATTACAGGACGAATGGAAAGGCAGTGGGTTACTAGAAAACTTGTTCCGCAATTCTTGATCAAGGACCGGGCATGGTAAAAGCCGTATCAACCTATTTATATGTGAAGGAGCGGCTGCATCCGGGAATTCTGGATGGGTTGGCGCGCAGCGGTGTGCAGGCCGTCGAGATTTTCGCGGCGCGGCAGCACCTCGACTATGCCAACCGCAAGGCCCACGTGAAAGAAATTGCCGAGTGGTTTCGCGGCAACGGCGTACCGTTGAACTCCGTGCACTCGCCGCTCTATGCGGACTACGAGTGGGGGCGCGCGGGAGCGCCGCCGGTGAATATAGCATCCACGGATCGCGCTGGGCTGGTTGAGGCAATGGACGAAGTGAAGCGGGCGCTCGAGATTGCGGAGCAGATTCCGTTTCGCTTTCTGGTGCAGCATCTTGGCGTACCCAACGAGACTTTCAGCGAAAAGAAGTTTGAATCGGCAATGACCGCGATCGAGCACTTGCGAGCGTTCGCCAAGCCGCTGGGAGTACGCATTCTGCTGGAAAATATTCCCAACGAACTTTCCACGCCGGAGAAACTGGTGGAGATGATTCACGCAGCCCATTTTGACGATGTGGGAATTTGCTTTGATTTCGGGCATGCGCACATGATGGGCTCGGTGAGCGAGGCTTTTGAGATCGTGCGGAAGCTGATCTGCTCCACGCACGTTCACGATAATGCCAAGGTTCATGATTCTCATTTGTGGCCGGGACAGGGAACCATCGACTGGAAGGAAGCGATGAAGCTATTGCGATCCGCGCCGCAAACGCCGGCTTTGCTGCTGGAGCTGGCAGAGGACCAGAAGGTGAATCCTTTGGAAACGCTGAAGGAGACATTCGAGAAGCTGGAAACGGCGTAAATGCTTTTACCGCCGAGTACGCAGAAGACGCCGGGCAAAGAACGTCAAAGGGGAGTTGCCCCTCAGCATTTGGCGAAGCCAATTTCTCTCGGCGCTCCCAGCGTGCTCGGCGGTGAACGAATTTCTTAATTATGCCAACGCTAACTACGATTGCTGAGATTGGGAAGCACGAAGGGCAGTCCGTAACCCTGCGCGGCTGGCTGTATAACTTGCGCGAGAGTGGGAAGTTGCTATTCCCGCAGTTTCGTGACGGCTCGGGCGTGATTCAGGGCGTGGTGCCGAAGAACGCGGTCACGCCGGAAGTGTTTGAGGCGATCAAGACGCTGACGCAAGAGTCGAGTGTAATCGTCGAAGGCAAAGTCCGTGCCGATAAGCGCGCGCCGGGGGGCTACGAGCTCGATGTGAGCAACGTGCAAGTGGTGCAGCGGGTGCCGGAATCGGATCCCTATCCGATTACCCCGAAGGAGCACGGCACAGAGTTCCTGATGGAGCACCGGCATTTGTGGGTGCGGTCGCAACGGCAGGCTTCGATTTTGCGGGTGCGGGCGGAGATCGTGAAAGCGGTGCGCGATTTCTTTGATGAACGCGGCTTTACGCTCACCGATCCGCCGATTCTCACTCCGGCAGCCTGCGAAGGCACGAGCACACTCTTTCCGGTCGACTATTTTGACGAGCAGGCGTACCTTACGCAATCCGGGCAGCTTTACATCGAAGCGACGGCGATGGCGCTGGGCAAGGTGTATTCGTTCGGTCCGACATTTCGGGCGGAGAAATCGAAAACGCGGCGTCACCTCACCGAATTCTGGATGGTCGAGCCCGAGGTTGCCTACGCGGAGCTCGACGATCTGATGGAACTGGCCGAGGGACTGATTAGTTTTGTAGTGCAGCGTTGCCTGGAGCGGCGCCGTGTCGACCTGCAGGCGATTGGCCGGGACATTTCCAAGTTGGAAAAGATTGTGCCGCCTTTTCCCCGGATCAGTTATGACGATGCCGTGAAGAACCTGCAGGAGGGTCATGCCAAGGGCGCGCTGGAAGCGAAGTTTGAGTGGGGCGGTGATCTGGGCTCGCCCGACGAGACTTATCTTTCAGCGCAGTTCGACAAGCCGGTGATGGTGCATCGCTATCCCGCGAAGGTGAAGGCCTTCTACATGGAGCCCGACCCGCAGCGTCCGGAATTGGCTCTGTGTGTGGACGTGCTGGCGCCCGAAGGCTATGGCGAAATCATTGGAGGTTCACAGCGCATGGCATCGCACGAATTGCTGGTGCAGCGCATCCACGAGCACGGATTGCCGGAAGAGGCATTCAAGTGGTATCTGGATTTGCGCAAGTACGGCAGCGTGCCGCATGGAGGATTTGGCATGGGCCTTGAACGCGCCGTTGCATGGATCTGCGGATTAGAACACGTGCGGGAGACGATTCCGTTCCCGAGGATGCTCCACCGGCTTTACCCATAAAAATCGGGCAATTGGGTGATTGGGCAATTTCCAGTAGATATGCTGCCCGTTGATCTTCAATTGCCAAATCGCCCGATCGCACGATGACAAAATCTCTATGACAACCATCAGCACCACCAACATCGCTCCCAAGAAGATTCGCGTGATTGGAGTGCCACTGGATCTGGGGCAGTCGCGCCGCGGCGTCGATATGGGGCCTTCGGCCGTCCGCGTGGCCGGGCTTGAAGCGCGGCTGGAGGCGCTAGGACACGAAGTGGAAGATGGCGGCAACGTAGCTGTTGCCATCCCGGAGCAGAAGAAAGAAGGCGACACCCACGCGAAGTATTTAAAGGAAATTACGGCGACGTGTACCAAACATGCGGAGCTGGTGGTAAAGACGCTCGAAGCCGGGAAAATTCCGCTGGCGCTGGGTGGAGATCATTCGATGGCAGCGGGTACGGTTTCGGGCGTTGCCGAATTTTATCGCCGTCAAAACCAGCACATCGGGTTGATCTGGATCGATGCGCACACCGACATCAATACGCCCGAGAGTTCGCCGAGTGGCAATGTGCATGGTATGCCGCTGGCGGCGCTGATGGGGCTGGGGCCGGTGGAGTTGTCGCATATCTTCGATTTCTCTCCCAAGGTGAAGCCGGAGAATTGTGTGTTGGTGGGCGTGCGCGACATCGACGCGATCGAAAAAGAAAATGTGCGCCGCGCCGGCATTGGCGTCTTTACCATGCGCGACATTGATGAGCGCGGCATGCGGACCGTGATGGAAGAGGCTCTGCGCATGGCTGGGCGCGGGACTGCCGGCTATCACATTTCACTGGATATGGACTGGATTGATCCCGAGGATGCGCCCGGCGTGGGCACTCCTGTGCGCGGCGGCGCTACCTATCGCGAGGCTCATCTCGCGATGGAAATCATTGCAGATCATGGTCGCATGCTGAGCTTCGAGATCGTCGAAGTGAATCCGGTGATTGATGAGCACAACCAGACCGCCGACCTGGCGGTGGAGTTGGCTTTGTCGGCTTTCGGGAAAAAGATTTTGTGATCGATTATGAAAAAGCTTCGAGTTGGAATTCTTTTCGGAGGGCGCAGTGGAGAGCATGAAGTTTCGTTGCTCTCGGCGGCGTCTGTTCTGCAAGCCATCGACAAAGAAAAATATGAGGTCGTGCCCATCGGCATCACTAAAGATGGGCACTGGCTGACTGCGGCGGATGCCGAGAATTTGTTGCAGGGCAAACTGGTGATCGAGCCGCGCCATCTGCGTGCGGGCGATCCTGAAACTACGCAGCCCGCGGCCGTGCTGGCGCGGGGAGAAGCCGTGGTGGTCCCGCCGGAGCCGGTGCACCGGCAGAGTGGCCTCGTTCCTTTTCAGACCGATGCAGGGCTCACGCGGCGCGCCAGCGATCGCGCGATTAACGTCGATATCATCTTTCCTGTTCTGCATGGCACCTTCGGCGAGGACGGGACCATTCAGGGTTTGCTCGAACTGGCTGACATCGCTTACGTGGGCGCGGGCGTGCTGGGCTCGGCCGCCGGCATGGACAAAGACATCATGAAGTCCTTGTTTATAGCAGCAGGGATTCCGATCGTGAAGCACGTCACGATTCTACGTAGCGCGTGGGAGAAGGAGCCGAAGAAAGTTCAGAAACTTGTGGAGAGCAAGCTCAGGTATCCGGTTTTTGTGAAGCCGGCGAATCTGGGATCGTCGGTGGGAATCAGCAAGGCGCACGACCGCAAGGAACTTGGGCCTGCTATTGAGGAAGCAGCGAAATTCGACCGCAAGATCGTTATTGAGCAAGGAGTGGGCGGAAAGAAAAATAAGGCGCGAGAGATCGAGTGTTCGGTTCTGGGCAACGACGAGCCGGTGGCTTCGCTTCCGGGCGAGATTGTCCCAGTGAAAGAGTTCTACGATTACAACGCCAAGTATCTTGATGAAGGCTCTGAGTTGATTATTCCGGCAAAGCTCACCAAGGCGGAAACGAAGAAGGTGCAAGAACTCGCCATACGATCCTTCAAAGCCGTGGATTGCTCGGGGCTGGCACGGGTCGATTTTCTGATGGATCCGCAAACGCGCAAGATCTATTTGAACGAGATCAACACCATGCCGGGCTTCACGGCGATTAGCATGTATCCCAAACTGTGGGCGGCTTCGGGGCTGGAGTATTCGGAGCTTATCGATAGACTGATCCAGTTCGGACTGGAGCGGCACGCAGACAAAAAACGGAATCAGTACAGCCGGTAAGCCGCGCCCCGGCTTTCGCCGAGCGTCACCTATACAACCAACCAGAAGTAACTGCACAACCCGGCTATTTTTGCCGATGGCAAGGTATGGCCGGTAATCGTCTGCAATTTCTGACTCAAAATGATTGGGTCTTAATTCAGGCGAAAGCGTCTCGGCGCACCTTCAAGCTGGGTGAAGAGATCATTCAGGAAGGCGGCTGGGCCGACATGATTTTCATTATCCGTCGTGGGCAGGCCTCCGTGGAACTTGCCGGAACCGGTACCCGAACGATTGTGGCTTCGCTGGGGCCCGAGGATATTTGCGGCGAGATGGCTTTTCTGGAACAGGGCAGGGCGACTGCGGCCGTGATTGCGAGCGAGGAAGAAGTGGAAGTCGACGAAGTCGGGGCGCGAGAGTTGCGCGCGATCCTTAAAGCCTTTCCCGGCCTGGCGTCACGCTTCTATCTCTCGCTGGCGGTGATCCTGGCACAGCGGCTGCGAGTTACATCCAAGGAACTGGCTCGCGAGATGACGCTGCGTGACCGTCACGACAAATAGAGCTGCACCAAGTCAAACCTCCATTCCCCAAATTACGGCGAGACCACGAGAGGCAGTTCGATAAAGCTCGCCTGGCCGGGAGCATGATAAATGCGCTGCGTAGCTTTGCGGTAGTCGTCCGGCTTCGCCCAGAAAATGTTTGGCACGAACGTTTGCGGATTTCGATCATACAGTGGGAACCAGCTGGATTGAATCTGCACCATTATGCGGTGGCCAGGCAGGAACACATGGTTCGCGGTGGGAAGGTTGAAGCGATAGAGCAGCGGCTGGCCGGCGGCGATGGGCTTTGCCGTCACGAGACTTTCGCGGTAGCGTCCGCGGAAGATGTCGGCGGAAATCATTAACTCGTAGCCTCCCATGCCCTCGTCCCCGGCCACTTCATCCGGATACACGTCAATCAATTTAACCACCCAATCGGAGTCCGTGCCGCTGGTCGAAGCCACCAGATTGGCGACCGGCAGTCCGCTGATCTTCATGGGAGTGGTCAGGACGTCGGAAGTGAACACGGCAACATCGGGACGCCCGGACGCCTCACGCTGGTCGTCGACCAGCCACTCAGGCCAGGTGAAGCGACCGCCGTACCCAACCGGTTGAATGGGACGGGTGCGGAAAGGCACTGGCTTCGCGGGGTCAGAGACATATTCGTCGAACGCGGCATCGCCGGCCTTGGGAGCGGCCAAACCAAGCTTTAGACCGGAGTCGAGATAGAGCGGCGTCGGCTGTACCGAGCAGCCAGTCGCGCAGCCGGCTGGCCATGTGGGAAGACGACGCCACGTGTTCGTTCCAGTTTCAAAAGCCATGACCGGCGCGATATCGGCCTGGGGCGCGCCGTCTTTGAGATATTTGTCCAGGAAGGGCCGCAGAATTTCCTGCCGGAAATAACGACCAGTATCACTATTAAATCTTATGGCGCCGAGGGAGCTGCCATCGCCAATCTCCTGGCCGTGATGCCAGGGGCCGAGCACTAGGAATAATTTGTCCTTGTTCGCATCTTTGGTTTTGAGCGCTTTGTAAGCGGCAGGCGCGCCGTAAATATCTTCCTGATCCCACAGGCTGTCGACCAGCATAGTGGGAACTTTCAGAGGCTGCGCCGCGAGAATGCGGTCCATCGCCTGTTCCTGCCACCAGGAATCGTAACTGGGATGCGCGAGAAGCTTGCGCCAGAATCCGATCTGATCGAGGCCATGGCGACGCCCGAGTTCACCGGCTGAGCCTGCTTCCATGAACACGTCGTAGTCGTCGAAGTGGTCGGTCCACCATTTTTCGTCTGACGAGCGCGTGGCCTCCTGATCGTAGATGTAATTCATATTCTGTTCGCGGAAGGCGCCGTTGTGGAACCAGTCGTCGCCGATCCAACCATCGACCATGGGATTCATAGGCACTGCGACCTTCAGCGCGGGATGCGGATTGACAAGCGCCATCAGCGTGGTGAATCCATCATAGGAAATACCGAGGATGCCGACTTTGCCGTTGCTCTCGGGAACATTTTTCACCAGCCAGTCGATGGTGTCATAGGTGTCGGTGGAGTGATCGACCGCGGTAGGGTTCAGCGGACCGTGCAGCGGGCGCGTCATCACGTAGTCGCCCTCGGAGCCGTACTTGCCGCGAACGTCCTGCACCACGCGGATGTAGCCGCCTTCGACGATCACATCGGTGGCGTTGTCATAGCCGCTCAGGATCGGTCCGAGGTGTGAGCTCGGGGCGTGGCTGGTTTGTGCCGTGGCGCTGTAGGGAGTGCGCGTGAGCAGCATTGGCGCATTCTTGGCGCCTTTGGGTAGTACGATCACGGTGTGCAGCCTTACGCCATCCCGCATCGGGATCATCACGTCGCGCTTGACGTAGTCGAAGCCGGTCTCGACCGGCGTGAACATGGCCGGAGTTTCGCTGGGCAGATCGGCCGATGCGCCGGACTGTGCGGAACACGGGGTAACGGAAAAGAGAACGCCGATAATAATGGCGGGAATAAGTACACTGCCGAACCGGAAAATCCTGGACCACGAATTTTGTGCGCTGAAATCAACAGTCATTTTCAGTTTCCCCATGCTCACCTCGCGAATGAAGAGTGTACTGATGGGGAGCGTTCGGGACAACTGGCACGGTATTCGCGAATGCACAAGCTTAAGGAGAAAGGAATGGAGGGTGTGAATTTCGACCGTCTCTTCGTTATTACCGGCGGCCCGGGTTCGGGAAAGAGCACGCTGATCGAAGCGCTGGCGGCACGCGGTTTTAACACCATGCCGGAGGCGGGCCGGGCGATCATTCAGGATCAGGTAGCGATTGGCGGCCAGGCTTTGCCTTGGTCGGATCGAAGCGCATTCGCGGAACTCATGCTGAGTTGGGAGATGCGATCCTATCGGGAGGCTGTGAGGCTGAGCGGTCCCGTGTTTTTCGATCGCGGCGTGCCCGATGTGCTCGGCTATTTGCGTTTGAGTGAACTGTCTGTCCCGTCTCATGTGGAGCGCGCGGCGCAGATGTTTCGCTACCATTCGCGAGTGTTCATTGCGCCACCTTGGAAGGAGATTTTCGGGATCGATGCGGAGCGCAAGCAGAGTTTCGAGGAAGCGCAGGCGACTTATGAAGCCATGGTGGAAACCTACTCCGCCTTGGGCTACGACCTTGTTCCGCTGCCGCTCGAGCCAGTCGAGGAGCGTGTGCGGTTCGTGTCGGCGGCAATTGGATGATCGCGACCTACTTTTGTCCGATAGCGAACCTCTTGACGAACCTCTTCCCGCCTGTGTAAGATCATAAAGATAAGTTTGCCCTTCGGGGTAAACGGAATTTCATGCAGAGTGGCTGAGGGACGAGCCCTGTGACGCCACGGCAACCGGATCGGTATCATATATGCCGACCGCCAGGTGCCAACTCCCGCCCGGAAACGGGGAACATGAGATTCGGATGCGAAGCTTATTTGTATTTGCATTCCGATAACCTCTTTTCCTATTTCCTGGAAAAGGGGCCTTT
>DATEQW010000209.1:0-15723 GCA_035272245.1 Candidatus Sulfotelmatobacter sp.
GGAGCAAGAATCATGACAGCGTTCGGATGTTGTACCAGTACGTTTTCAAAGGCCTTCAGGAGCAGAGGCTCCTCTCCATCTACAGTGCTGCCGCACACCAGCACGGGCTCGGCGCGGCTCGCACGGATTGATTTCCGCACACCCTCTACGATCGGCGGCGGCGCGGGAACAGGAATATCGAACTTCAGATTTCCCGTGACGCGCACCCGTTCCGCGCTCGCGCCAATGTCTCGCAATCGTGTCGCATCCTCTTCCGTCTGCGCCAGGAAGAGGTCGACCTTCGCTAGCACTTTTCCAATCAACCCGCGAAATCTCCGGTACCGCGGCCGCGAGCGGTCCGAGATACGCGCATTCACAATCGCAAGCCTTGCCCCGCTGCCATGCGCGAGACGCATAAAGTTGGGCCAGAACTCGGTCTCCGCAATCACCACTAATTCTGGATGTAGTAGTCGCAAGTAGGGACGAATTGCGAATGCGAAATCCATTGGAAAATAAAATACATTCGCCTCACCAAAGCGCTTGCGCGCCAGCATCTGGCCGGTGTCGGTCGTCGTCGAAACGAAAATCCTGTGCTGAGGAAAGCGCCGCTGCAACCCTTCCACCAATCCCGCGACCGCCAGCACCTCACCCACGGAAACGGCATGCACCCAGATCGTCGGATCTTGTCGTTCCGGCAACCGAAGCCGCGCCGGTACCTGTCCCAATCTCTCCGCCAGACCCTTACGGTACTTTCCATGGCGCGCCATCTGAAAGATCCAGTAAGGCAGGCTCGCCGACAGCGCCACTGCCAGCGCCATGCTGTAGAGAAAACTGTAGATAGACGTGATCAATTCCAGCCATTCTAACCAAAGATTCACCCTATGTACGGCCGTGTCCTCTGTGATTGAGGCTTTTGAAAAAATCGTTTCTAAGACCGGTCCGCAACTCTAGTCGCGCGACCTTCTATAATCGAACCATGCACTCCGCGCTGAAAGCTCGGCTTGTCCGTATTCTTGTCACCACCTGCGCCGTAATGTCGTGCGCGTGCACCGTTGCGGCCAAAGACTTCGTAAAACCCGCTGCGCAGCCTGCCAAAACCTATCCCGCGCATGACGATCACACCGATCAGAAGGTCGCCATTGCCGCCGACCCCTATGACTCGCCCGATAAGGCCAAAATTTTCTCCGTCAACTTTCAGGAGCACGGATTGCTTCCCATCTTTTTTATTGTTACCAACGACAGCGACCAACCCATCTCCATCGCCAATATGCAAGTCACACTCACTACAGCAGGCCGCGCCAAGCTCACTCCAATTGCGCCCGACGATATCTTCCGCCGCATCTCCAATCCTCGCGCCAATACCAACCCGGCTACGCCCCTGCCATTCCCCGTCCCTCACAAGAAAGTAAAAGGTACGATCAGCCAGAAGGAACGCGACGAGATCGAAACCTCTCAATTCGTGGCCAAAGCCGTTGAGCCCCACACGACGCAATCCGGATTTTTTTTCTTCGACGTCGAAGACGTCTCTTCCCCGGTGAACGGTGCGCGCATCTTTGTCACCGGTGTCGATGATTCCAAGGGCACCGAACTGATGTACTTCGAGATTCCGTTGGGAAGATAACCTGACGCCGTGCGCCAAGGCCCACCAGTCGCGCCTTGGGCAGCAGAGCCGAGAGTGGCCGTATAATCTCCAGATATGTTGACCACCGCGGACACTTCCGTTGTCGCTCGCACAACCTATGAACCGGTCATCGGTCTCGAAGTGCACGTTCAACTTCTGACGGCGTCGAAGATTTTCTGCTCCTGCTCCACTCGCTTCGGCGCTCCGCCGAATACCAATGTTTGCCCAGTTTGCCTGGGCATGCCCGGAGCCTTGCCGGTGTTGAACCGGAAGGCGGTCGAGTTCGCTACGCGGGCCGCGATGGCCCTGAACTGCCGCATCAATGAAAGCTCTATCTTTGCGCGCAAGAATTATTTCTATCCTGACCTGCCCAAGGGTTACCAGATCTCGCAATATGACAAGCCCCTCGCTCAGTATGGATTTATCGAGGTCGGAGTCAACAGGAAAAAGATTGGCATTACCCGCGTGCATCTCGAAGAAGACGCCGGCAAGAGTCTGCATGACGGCTTTCCCGACGCTTCCGAAAAAACTGCCATCGACCTCAACCGCACCGGCGTCCCGCTGATCGAAATCGTCAGCGAGCCTGACATCGCAACGCCCGACGAGGCCTACGAATACTTGACTCGCCTGAAAGAAATCATCCTCTACACCGCCGTCAGCGACTGCAACATGGAGGAAGGTTCGCTGCGTTGCGATGCTAACGTCAGTATTCGTCCGCGCGGCCAGAGAGAGTTGGGCACGAAAACTGAAATCAAGAACGTGAACTCTTTCCGCTTCATCCGCGAGGCTCTGATCTACGAGATCGCACGCCAGATCGAAGTTGTCGACTCCGGCTCCAAGATCACGCAGGAAACCCGCCTTTACAATTCGCACGAAGGCAAGACCTATAGCATGCGCTCGAAAGAGCAGGCCCATGACTACCGCTACTTTCCTGAGCCCGATTTGCTGCCGTTAGTGGTCGACGAGAACTGGCGGGCCGAGATCGCGAAGGCTCTGCCTGAGTTGCCGGAAGCCCGCCGCGCCCGGCTGATGAAGCAGTACAGCATCACCGAATACGATGCGCAGGTGTTGACCGTTTCGAAATCGCGGGCCGATCAATTCGAGACCGCAGCCAAGGCCGCAAAGAATCCCAAGCGCGTCGCGAACCTGGTGCAGGGCGAACTGATGGGACGCCTGAAGGCCAAGAACATCGAAGTTGAGCACTCCCCGGTTTCCATGAGCGGCGTAGCGGCATCCGCCGATCTCGTCGAGAGCGGCACCATCTCCGGCAAGATGCTCAAGGATCTCTACGATCTGTGCTTCGAACGCAACCAGGACTTCCCCCAGGTCTACGAGGCAGAAGGCCGTCCGCAGCAGTCCAGCGACACATCCGCGCTGGAAAAGATCATCGACAAAATCGTCGCTGCGAATCCCAAACAGCTGGAACAATACCGCGCTGGCAAGAAGACAATGCTCGGCTTTTTCGTCGGTCAGGTTATGAAGGCGTCCAAAGGGCAGGCCAATCCGCAGCTGGTGAATGAACTTCTTACCAAGAAACTGGATTGATCACAATCTCGACGAACTCACCATGTGACCTAAGTATCACCCGCTCTCCGGGACTTCGGCAATCTGATTTCCGCTCCCAGCGCTCGATACCATGATGCCGGGCTTGTCTGTTCCGGCCGACCGATCGAGAGCTGCCATGAAGATCAAGCTGGACCGCATCGTTAGCATTGCCACGCTCGTAGCCTCGTGTGTGGCCATTGTTCTGGTCTTGAAGAAGCCCGCTCCCGTGGCGCAGCCGCAAACTCCAGCGGCGATCGCTGCTAATGCGCAATCGTTCGGGCAAAAGATGGAGCAGTTCGAACAGGCCACCCAGCAACCCGCGCCAGCTTCCGGCGTGAGTTACCAACCCGCACCCGTGCAGAATCAGCCAGCGACTTCTTCCAATCAACCGAAAGCGGAGGTTCACCTCAACTCCGACGAAGTGGGCGCGGCGCTGGCCCAGGCTGTAGGAGCCGCCGGAGCTTCAGGAGCGGGAGCTGGGGAACTCTCGCCCGATTCCAGTCTCGGCGGTGGTGAGCCGAACATCAAGGACCAGCGAGTGAGCTTCGAGGGCGACACGGTGCACGGCCAATTTCTGACGGAAATCGCTGGCAAAGACGTGTGGGTAACGGTGTCGGGCCATCTTTCGTCGAAAGATGGATATGCCACGTTCGAGCCAACAGAATTTAAAGTCGGTGATCTGAATGTGCCGGTTTCGCTAGTGAATCCCGCACTGCAGAAAAAGCTCTTCGAGCAGCGCGACCGGATGAAGCTTCCAGAAAACGTGGGCGACCTCAAAGTCCAGAACGGCGAACTGGTCATGCAGCAGAAATAATCTGTACCACAAGGTCAACCACTAACGTCTACGCGTGCGGGAAGCGCATTCTCCGTCGCCACCTTCGCATACCATCGTCCCGAATCCTTGATGGAGCGTTGCTGCGTCTTGAAGTCGACGTACGCCAAGCCAAAGCGCTGACTAAAACCTTCCGCCCACTCAAAATTATCCATTAAGCTCCACGCGTGGTAGCCGCGAACGTCGGCGCCATCGCCAATGGCGCGTGCAAGCGCTTGGAGATATTGGCGGTGATAATCAATGCGGTGCGTGTCATGAATTACTCCGTTCGCGTCGGGCCCGTCGTTGTACGAGCATCCGCTTTCCGTAATTTCGATCGCCGGATGATCGAAGTCACGCGTGATGCGCATGACCATGTCATACAGCGCCTGCGGCCAAACCTCCCATCCCATGTCGGTCTTTGGGCCTACCTCACCCCCAACCATCTTTACCGGGAACAGCCATTGCTGCACGTGCGACAAGCGCTCGATCGCGTCAGGAGCAGAAGCGATGGTGCGGTAGTAGAGATTGATGCCAATAAAATCGAGCTGCGCTCTCATTTTGTCGAAGTCGCCGGACCTGATTTTCATCGCAGTCTCCGGCAAGAATGTAAATGCGTCAGGATATTTTCCGTTCAGTGCCGGTTCTAGAAACCAGAGGTTCGTGATGGCGTGAGCGCGCTCTGAGGCAATCTTATCCTCTTCGGAGTTGGTAGCCGGCTCGCACGCCGACATGCTGAATGCAGTTCCCACACGCGCATTTGGAAGAGTTGCTTTCAAGGACTGAAATCCTTCGCCCTGCGCCAGATTCACGGTATGGGACGCGCGTAGGAAATCGAGAAGGCTCTGCTGTCCGGGAGCGAACTTGCCTTGGAGATATCCCCGGTACGTGAAAGCAGCAGGCTCGTTGAAGAGGATCCAGTCGGAAACTCGATCGCCCAGGGCGCGCGCCATCACCTCTACGTAGTCGGCAAAATGGGAGGCGGTGTCACGATTGGGCCAGCCTCCGGCATCTTCCAGTGCCTGCGGCAAATCCCAATGATAGAGAGTGACAAACGGGCGGATCCGGGCTGCCAGCAAGCCATCCACGAAGCGGCTGTAGTAATCGACCCCACGGGAATTCGCGGAGCCGGAGCCCGTCGGCTGGATGCGCGGCCAGGAAATTGAAAAGCGGTAGCTGTTCGAATTCATCGCTCGCATCAGCGCAATATCTTCGTGCCAGCGATGATAGGAATCACAGGCTACATCTCCTGTGTCGCCGTTCCTGATCTTGCCGCGAGCGTGTGCAAAGCGGTCCCAGATCGATTCGCCTTTGCCGTCATCTTTCCATGCGCCTTCAATCTGATACGCAGCGGTGGCCGTTCCCCAGAAAAAATTCCTGGGGAATGGAACTGCAGAAGACGCGTCGAACTGCATAGCGTGGGGGCTGGAACGCGGCGCAGAGTTTGTAGTACGTGCCGCATTCGACACGCTACACGCTGAAGATAGGATGCTCGGCAGCGCGGCAGTGATGCCGGTGGCCAGGGCAGACTGCGCAAATTTACGGCGAGTCAGACGCAAAGTAGAACGAGGCTCCTCAAAAGAATCATACTGTCTGCGGTCGAGTCATTGTGCTTGGTCAAGTGGTCTTCTGCTCGTCAGCGGGTCGTACAAGGTGGCCAGGCGCCTTCGTTGGCGAAATCCTCGGAATACCATTTCACGGTTCCGGTTGCTTTGCTTTAGCCACGGAGTGACATTTTAAACCGGAATGGGGAAGCTACACAGACACCGTGAGCGGAGGGATCACTAAAGGCTACGGTGGAGGAATCTGCACCACGGTCGAGACCGTTGCCGCACTTGCAGGGAAAGGCGAACCTCCTACCGGAGTAAGCGCGCCGTTGGCGGAATTAATGCTGAAGGCTTGGATACCAGAGAGTCCGGCGACGTATAGATATTCGCCGAAGGAATCAGCCGTCATCGCGTCACCGATAACCGTAAAAGGAGAGCCCGAAAGCGGAGTCAGCACGCCATTGCTCGAATTGATGCTGTAGCCCGTGATCCCGCCGTCGTTGAGCGCATATAGAAAGCCGTTGGCGAATACGAGCGCGGTGGGAGTCATTCCTGCGGAGAAAGGAGAATTCGGTACGGCAGTCAGGGCACCCGTGCCACTCACGATGGAGAACGCAGCAATCTGGTTCGTATCCGAAAGCGCGGCGTAAACATAAGAACCCGTGTCGACAATACCGAAGGGACGGCTGTTGAGAACAGTTTGCCCGGGGATCGCAAAAGGTGAACCCGACACGGCGGTCAGCGCTCCTGTGGAACCAATGGTGAAGGCGAAGATGCCTCCGGGGGGATCATCGATAGAAGTGTAGAGGAACGTGCCGGAGGGATCTATTGTGAGAAAAAGATTGGTTCCTGAGGGGAACGGAGATCCCGAGATCGCCGCGGGCGTTCCGGTGGCGTTTGTGGTGAATCCGTCGACGCCTGCGACGTCGGCAGCGTACAGAAGGTCGCTACCCGCCGGTGAGGCCAGGCCTGCAGGCAAGCTGAAGGCTCCGGTGGAGAACGGAGAGCCCATGACCGCGGTCAGCGCACCAGTGGTTTGATTAATCAAGAAACTGTCTAGTTGCTCGTCTGCGGGGTCTGAAACGTAGAGAAATTGATTGCTCACGGCCGTGAGGCCAAAGGTTGTGGCAGGCCCGGGCATTGAGCCAACCGTAGTGAGGGCTCCGTTGTTGCGATCGATGCTAAAGGCCTGAATCTGGCCGCTTCCAGCCGTATAGAGGAATTCGGGACCGGGACTGACCGGGCAAGCCGAGGTTCCCTGGCCGCAGGTGCAGGTGCCGTTGCTGCTGCTTGGGCCATCGCAAACAATCGGAGGCGTGCTCGTGTCACAAGAGGCCAGGACCAGGGACAGCGTAACCACGACGAAGAGCTTTGTGGAACTTCGAAGCGCATGGGTCGGCATAAGATTCCCCATCAATAGCATGCTAACAGTCGAGGGAAGCCTGCGATAGCTAAGTAGAGCACTTTCTAAAGTGTGACAACCCCGTGTGCGTCCGAAAGTTTCCCGTACGGAGCTCAGCATGCCAGGCATTGCCGAGAGCTGTCGGCGCGGTCAATGCCAATCGCGCAGGAGCTTTTCCAGAAGGCCTGCGGCCATGCTGAGCTGCGCCAGTTCGGTAGCGGTCAGAGATCCGAGGTGAGCCGCGAGATACTCGATGCGGTGCCGGCGTCCTTGCTGAAGAAGGTGCGTTCCCTTTGCGGAAGGGCGGATGTGTATACGGCGGGCGTCGCGGGGATCGCGAGTGATTTCAACCAGAAGGCTACGCTGGAGTCCAGCGACCACCCGGCTCATGGTGGGCGGCTTCACCTGCTCGGCAGCGGCGAGATCCCCAAGCGTTTTGGGGCCTCCAAAAACCAGCACCGATAGGGCTGAAAGCTGCGCAGGGCCCGCGCCTGAGACCGCGTCTTGCCTGCGCACCCGGCGCAGCAGGTGGATGGCGACGGAATGCAGGCGGTCGGCAACAGCTAGGGTTTCGGCCTGGGGCGCGATTTCTTCGGGCTTGACTTTTTTCATCCGATATAGTTAGCTATGCTAACTAATGCGGCTCTGGAGGTCAAGACATGAGTGCAACCGCGACCGGAATTGGAATTACGCGCCTCGGTCAGATCGCCATCAACGCCAAAGATGTTGATCGCGCCGCGGCTTTCTATCAGGACAAGCTGGGGCTCACTCTGCTCTTCAAAGCACCGCCCGGGCTGGTGTTTTTCGACTGCGGCGGGGTCCGTCTGATGCTCGACCGCGCCGAAAAGGCGGAGTTCGACCACCCCAGTTCGGTTCTGTATTTCGCCGTGCCCGACATTCAAGGCGCGTACGGGAAGCTGAAGGAGAGCGGAGTTCACTTCGAGGACGAGCCGCACTTAATTGCGAGAATGCCGGCACACGATCTATGGATTACGTTTTTCCGCGACTCGGAAGAGAACTTGCTGGCGCTGATGAGTGAAGTCGCGCGCTAGATCACGGGTACGACCTTTCGAGGTTCTTCGAACGATCGATTCTCGTTGCTTATTGCTGCCTGACGATCGAGTATTAGAAGCGATGGGCGCTACTTTGAGGCAAGCACCGCCAGCACTTTCAGCGTCAGGTTTTGGCAGCCCATGGTTTGCGCTCTGCGCGGCCTTCGCGCTGCATATCTTCGACGAAGCCACCACCGGCTTTCTTGCGGTGTACAACCCTACCGTGACCGTTTTGCGCGAGCGTTGGGGCTCATTTCCCATGCCCACCATCGCATTGCGAGAATTTCTGATCGGACATGTCCTGGTGTGCGTACTTTTGTTCTGTCTCACTCCGGTCGCGGCGCGAGGTATGCACGGATTGCGACCGCTGGCCTGGGCTTATTCCGTCATCATGTTTCTGAATGGCTTGGGGCACACGATTGGAACCATCCTGGGGCACACAGTAGATTCCGTGACATTTCCGCGTCCTGCTCCTGGATTCTATTCGTCTCCTTTTTTATTCATCGCTTCGGTGTGGTTGATGACACGGCTGCGGCGCACCGCGCAGGTGGATTTTCAATTGCCTACCAGCGATTGAGGACGCGATCCCACGCGGGCTGCTATCATCTCTTCCGGAGCTGTTTGAGAGCAGCAGTATGGAAGACGTAGAAGACGAAGAACAAATTCCTTATATTTCTGGATCAGGAGAAGGACTTATGGAAGAAGGACCAGCTGTGCATGCCAACGCACGGCGTGATGAGGATATCGCGCTCGATCTGATGAAATTTGTCGCCATGACCACGGGATACGGGCGGACGACATCATCCGGCGTAGGTTTTCAGGGCACAGGTTCGGCATCGAAGCCCGATGAATATGCGGCGCAATTGTTGGAGTTGTATGCAAAGTGTAAGGCTGCGGTGGAAGGAAAGTAGCACGCGTTGAGATTCGGTGCCCTGACGTTTGTTTGCAGTGGACCGAACCACAGTTAGGCAAGGCAAAAAGACCGCGGCTCCGAGCCGCGGTCTCGACATGTCAGAGCCTACGTTCTACCGGCGACCCTTCTTACCTTTCTTCTTCGATGCTTTCTTGGCAGGCTTCTTGGAGGATTTCTTTTTCGCCGGCTTCTTCGCGGCTTTCTTCTTGGTCGGCTTTGGCGCTTTTTTCTTGGCAGGAGCTTTCTTCTTGGCCGGCGCTTTCTTCTTAGCGGCGGGCTTCTTGGGGCCACCACCAGCAGGCGCGGCCGGCTTCGGTGACGGGGGCGGCGCATTCGGCATGGCCGGTTCGCTCATCTCGGGTTCGGGTACGCCAGCTTCTTCTTCCTCCTCTTCCTCTTCTTCGAAATCTTCCTCCAGCGACTCGCTGTAGGCGCCGCTGTCACCAAATTCTTCTTCTTCATCACGTCCGTAAAGTGTGGGGTCGTAGAACGTCATTGCTCCTCCTGATCTTATTTTGGGCTCCTGGCGCAAAAAGGCCTACGCAAGGTTGCCGGGTACGGGAAATTAAAAGACCACCAGAAAGCTTTGTGCTGGAACGGCGCGCGATTATAGCACGACGTTTGGTGCAGGCTGCAAGGACCGAAGTCACATGAGTCTGACCTATCCCTGTTACCACACGAGGCGGCTGAATGGAAGAAGATTCGACGATGATTTTAGAAGTTCGCTCAAAGAGCGGAAGCTGGACCGCGTCCTCTGTTGGTGATCGGAGTCGTCCGCGTCAGGCCGAGCTTCTGGCCCGACCCAGCCGCTTGGCGGACAAGGCCACCTGGGCAGAACTCCACTGCCTTCTCGCCGGAGGGCCTGCGAGAAGCCGGAATGCTCTCCCGGAGCGTGCGGATATCAAAGCCTGCAGCTTACTTCAGCGTCTTTACGAAATCGGCGACGGCCTTGGCGTCGTCGGCAGAGACCCCACTTAAAGCCTTCTTGTGTGGGGCTTTTTTGGCGTCATTGCCCTTGGTTAGCAGGTCAGTGATCTGCTCCGCGGTCAGGCTGGTCCCTTTCAGCGCAGGGCCGACCTTTCCTTGTCCTTCAGGACCGTGACAGCCGGCGCACTTGGCTTTATAGGTCGCGGCTCCATCCTGCGCGAACGCGGGCAGAGTCATGGATAGTGCAAGAGAGAGAAGAAGAAACAGGACGAGCACATTGCGGAATTGCATGAGAGCCCCTTTGGAGTGGATTTTGGGCATGGTCCGATTGCGGCTGTGATTGTACAGCCACACGGGTCACGAGAAAAGGCGACAACGACCCGGGACGTAGTTTCGAGTTCCAGAGTGGAAAGGTGGTGTTCAAGGCTCGTGCAAGTGGGGAACTATCCAAGTTGCTCTTGTCGAACCTCGGGAAAGCTTGCACACCACCCTTGGCGTTCTGATGGATTGATGGCTGTCTCGGAAAGACAACACCATGCCTGGACCGCCCTCCGCGGAGAGAGAAACTGGATACTCGGATTGCGATTGAAAGAGGGAGGTGCTGCGAGACCTACCGGTTTTGCTGCACGACGAGGATCATTCCGGGGCGCAGAATGGCGATGTTCTGGTTGTTGCGTTTCAGGGCCGCGACGGTAGTCTTGTAGGTAGTGGCAATCGAATAGAACGTTTCGCCCGATTTCACTTTGTGATGAAGCACACTGGCCTGTTCTGTGGCATCTTCAGCCGAAGCTTTCGCCACTTTGGCGGAGGCTTTTGAACTCGCTGTCTGCGCGGGCTTCCTGGGGTGAGTGGCTAGCTTGCTGGAGGCGATCAAGTTCGCTTCCCCAGTCGGTGAAACTGGCAGGTGCAGGGCCAGAATTGTTCTTCCGTGCAAGCTGTCGCCACGTAAACCGTTCCAGCGCCGGATCATTTGCGCAGAAACCCCGAAGTTCTCCGCCACGGTCTGAACCGTGTCACCCCTGCGGACTTTATAGCGCGTGATCCGATGCGCGTACGTGGCAGTATCGCTGGCGGGGTGCTTGCTGGGTTTCACCGGAATAATTATTTTGGCGTCCGCGGGGAGCTCAGTGCCATCGAGTTGGTTCGCCTCCGCGATTGATTTCGCCGTAGTGCGGTAGACGCGCGCCAGAGATGCAAGAGTGTCGCCGGAATGCACCGTAGGATAACGCCACCACAGGCGCATGCTGGCAGGTATAGCCGCAATCGCGGTCTGATACTGCTGTTTCGTCCCAGCCGGCAGATGCAGTTCGAAGGTTCCCTCTCGGGGGGTGCTCAGGCGCAGAAGGCTGGGATTCAGCTGCTGGAGCTGCGCTGGAGTCGCATCCACGCAATCGGCCACCAGGCGCAAGTCGATGGGGTAGTTGACCGTGACGGTGTCGAAGCCCATAGGCTCATCCATCGATACATCGTCAAAGCCGTAGTGCGACAAGTTCTTGGTCATGATAGTCACGGCCAAGATAATGGGAACGTAGTTCCGCGTTTCCTTGGGCAGAACATTGCGGCGGTAAAGCTCCCAGAAGTCGGCGTAGCCCGTGCGTTTGACTGCGGCTTGCACCGTGCCCGGGCCAGAGTTATAAGCGGCCATGGCGAGATACCAGTCGCCGAACTGGCCATACAGATCTCTGAGGTGGCGGGCGGCGGCGCGAGTAGATTTCTCAGGATCCTGACGATCGTCTACCCACATGCTGTGCTGCAGTCCGTAACCGCGAGCGCGGCTTCCCATGAACTGCCATATGCCGCGGGCGCCGGCGCGCGAAACGGCGGTTGGCTGGAATCCGGACTCGGCCTGCGCCAGATAGATCAAGTCCTGCGGTACCCCCTCTTGCTTGAGGATCCGCACCATCATGTCGTGGTAGCGGCCGGACCGCGCGAAGGCGCGCTCGAAGGTCCCACGACCGCGGTTGGAGAAATAGCTGATATAACCTGCCACCTGATCCGTCATCATAAGCGGCAGATCGGAGTGGGTCGACTTGATCTCGGCCTGAGCCTTCGCCCTCACTCCGGGTTCGGCGGAAGGAGTAATCCCGTTCGTTTCATCGATCGGCGCGGGCTCTGAAGTTTGCGCTTCGGAGTCGGAAGCTAAGTCCCATAGATCGAGATGGTTGACTCCGTCGGTGATCTGATCAAATTCCTTTTCCAAACGGCCGTCGGAGCGAATATCTAACTTACTCTCCAGCAATGCATTGAAAGCGTTATCGAAGTTCTGTTTGGCGGCATCGATGCGACCCGCCTGGTAATTTGCCAGTCCTGCCTGGTATTCCTTTTCGACGCTCGCCAATAGTGCGTCTAGCTGATCGGAAGCTGGCTTTGGAGGTGTAAGTGCAGTTTTCGCTTCTGCTGCCTGAACTGGCTGAACTTGATTTTCGACCGGCGCGGTCGCGGAAGGAGTTTGCGCAGGTTGGGATGCATTGGCGGTCAGCGCTGGCGGAGGCGCCGGAGGCGCCACGGCGACCGGCTTTTGCGCGGTCTGGCAGGACGAACCCGCCACGGACAGCGCGGCGAGCACAGCGACCCGCATTTGGACTTTTGCAACTCGCATATTTTTGAATGAGATACGAATTGCCCCCGTTGTTAAAGTCCGGTGAATTCTACCAAAAATCGTACCGCGCGGTCGTCCTCGGGTCAACGCCGAAAAGGAACGACTCTCATTACTTTCGGCATCGTCGCGAGTGGTTACCACCAGCTCCCTAGTCAGACGGCAAGAGCGGGCTAAAAGGTTTGACGGGATGATTGCTCTGAGCGATAAGCTTCGTTCCCGTTCTCCTAAGCTGAAGTGAATTTCAAACGCGCCGGTAATCCGGTCGCCAGGTTTGAATCGCCTTCTTGATGTCCGCCCTCGAAAGTTTCTCGCTAATAGCCCGCTCAGCTAACTTAGGCACCTCTGCATCTGAGGCGAAACGCAACGCGATGAGTTGGCCTTCGGTCAATTCTGGGATTCTCGAACGCAATGGCTCTGAGCACAGGGTAGTAAGCCGCAGCCTCTCCTCCAGGCGAATGATGCGGTCCTGCAACTTGAGGGAGTAAATGCGAATCTTCAGGACCGCAATTACCGCAGCCACCGAGATCACAAAGAACGAAGCCGAATGGTAGCTCGGATGCCAAAGAAAGTGGATGGTGCCGCCTAGAGCTGTGAGTGCGAAGACCGGCAGGACGATAAAGTGAAATAGCGGATCTAACTTGGCATGGTTCGCCAAGTTTTGGGGCTTATTTTCAGCCATGACGAAGGGCTCCTGCAAGGAACGTGCAAGTGTAGCAGAGCTTGGGAACCCCCTTAACAATTTGAATCGCCGGCTTGGCTCGGCGTAGTCTCTTGTTCAGGGAGAGAATCTAGGTCAGATATGAAAGCCATTCAAGTCAAAAAAGTTGGTGGACCGGAAGCCATGGAACTGGTCGAATTACCGGTCCCGGAGCCGAAGGCGAACGAGGCCGTCGTGAAGCTGGCTGCTTCGGGCGTCAATTTTATCGATGTCTACTTCCGCGAAGGCCGATATAAGACTCCGCTGCCGTTTATTCCAGGCCAGGAGGGCGCGGGAGTAGTGACCGCCGTTGGCCCTGAGGCGAAAACCGTGAAAGTCGGAGACCGCGTGGCCTGGAGCGGGCTGCAAGGGGCATACGCCGAGTATGCCGCCGTTCCAGCTGAGCGGCTGGTTCCAATCCCGCAGGCTGTGAGCGATCGGGAAGCGGCAGCCGCCATGCTCCAGGGGATGACGGCTCACTACCTGTCGCATGATACGTATCCACTCAAGCAGGGTGAAACGGCACTGGTTCAAGCTGGCGCCGGCGGCGTCGGACTGCTACTCGTGCAAATGGCCCACAACATCGGCGCGCGGGTGATTGCCACCGTTTCGACGGAAGAGAAGGCCAAGTTGGCTCGCGGAGCTGGCGCCCACGAAGTCATCCTCTACACGCAAGTGGATTTCGAGGCTGAGACCAAGCGCATCACCGGCGGAAAGGGTGTGGACGTTATCTACGATTCAGTAGGGAAGACCACATTCGAGAAAGGCCTCAATCTCCTTCGCCCCCGCGGAATGATGGTGCTCTTCGGTGGCTCGAGCGGAGCCGTATCTCCGTTTGATCCGATCATTCTCACGCAGAAAGGATCGCTGTTTTTGACCAGGCCTTCTCTCGGCAACTACATCGCTACGCGCGAAGAATTGGCGGCTCGGTCCGGGGCGGTGTTTGACATGCTCGCGTCAGGCAAGCTCAGACTTCGCATCGAGCACATCTACCCGCTGGCGGAGGCGCAACGCGCCCATAGAGATCTCGAAGGCCGTAAGACGACAGGAAAGCTGCTGTTGATGCCGTGAGTTTAAGGTGATCAAGTTCCCGCTTTGCGTGAGTAGTGTTTCGCGTAAGCGGGAACTTCACGCATCGGATCCAGGCGCCCGTCACTGATCGGAGCGCCTGCCACAATCTCCAGCGGAACCACTCCTGCCCAAACCGGAAACGAGTAATCCTCTTCGTCATCCACGACCGGCCCTTGACGAACCTTCGCCGAAAATTCCTCGATCGGCAGCCGCAGCACGGATGTCGCCTTCAGTTCCCGTTCATTCGGCTGGCGCGAATCCGCCCATCGGCCCGGAATAATGTGTTCCGAGAGCAGGCGCAGGGCCTCGATCTTCTCCCCCGGATCATCCACCAGCGTCGCTTTTCCTAGAATCACCACCGAGCGGTAATTCATGGAGTGATTAAAGATCGACCGCGCGAGTACGAGTCCGTCTAGCAACGTAACTGTCACGCAAGCAGCGACGCCGTCTTTCATCTGCCGCAGCATGCGACTGGCGGCCGAGCCGTGAATATACAAGCTATCTCCGTGACGTCCGTAAGATGTGGGAATTACGAAGGGTTGGCCATCGACGACGAAACCAACGTGACACAAAAATCCTTCATCAAGAATTCCATACGCGGTTTCGCGATCATAGACAGCGCGATCCGCTTCGCGGACCAGACGGGTCCGCGGCGTGGGCGTATAGGGTTGGGACATGAATGAAACGAACTCCGGGCAAGCGCCAAGGATGGGTGAAGGGAAAGTGTAACACCGGCACAGGCCGCAGCCCTTGGGCCCAGCCCGACGAGCACTTTGGAGTCGCGAGAGACTCTCGTATCCCTCACCTCGGTTACCTCCCGATTGCGCAAAAATCTACCAGTAGAACTTCATCGCGAACTGGAACTGCCGCGGATCATAAGACGCTGTGGCTTGCCCGGCATTGGTAAAGAGCGGGCTGACGGCGGCTGTGTTGTTTCGGTTGGCGAGGTTGAACATGTCGGCGATCAGTTCCATGTTGAAGCGCTCGTTAAAGTAGATTCGTTTCGAGAACCGAATATCGTTGAAAACGGTCCACGGCTGAGTCCCGGCGTTGCGGCCGAGGTTGCCGTCGAGCGAAAGCAGAGTTCCGTTGAAGTCCGCGATGCATGGTTCCTGGAAAACTCCGGTGGGCGAATATTTTGAGGGCACCGCCGGAAATCCCATTGTTGTGCAGGCAGGGTTCACAAAGGTATTGGGCCGTCCCGTGAGGGACGATTCTTGGAGGTTATCGCCATTTCCGGTGATGATGTTGAATGGCCTTCCGGAACCGAACTCGATGAGCGGAGCGATGGTCCAACTACTGAAAACTTTGCTGTCGAACCCGCTTCCGCCCAGCTTGCCTGTCTGATACACACCGCTGAACACAAAGCGATGTCGCTGGTCGAACACCGAGCTGGAACGATCCAGGGCGGGGTAGTAACTGTCCTGAGGTGTAAGGGTGGATTGCAGATCCGTCGAGTCGTCGATGGCGTGCGACCATGTGTAGGATGCGAGGAATTCGTAATGGCCGCCAAAGCGCTTCCGCAAGTTGGTGCTGAAACCATGGTAGACGGAGCTGCC